>CAYXFW010000357.1:0-3880 GCA_964464305.1 uncultured Verrucomicrobiota bacterium | reverse complement strand
GATCGGCGCGTGGTGGTTCCTTGCGACGTGGTTTTCCTTGAGAAACACCCAACGGTAGGATTCCGGATCGTCGCCGAGTGACTGGATGTCCGTGCCGAGCGCCTGGTCCGGCTGCGGAAGCTTGGGGGTCTGGGGATCCCACGCGACCAGCGTGGTCGTCGGATAGTAGATCATCTCCAGTTTGAACAGCTCGCCGTCGGCGCCGTTCTCGTACTGGGAGTTGAGGTACTCGCGGCCGTATTTCGCAAGCACCAGGAGCCCGGGACCATCCTCCTGCGGCCGCGGGGCGACGAGCCAGCAGAGATCGTCATACATGCCGGGCAGCCCGCCCGCCTTCTGGATCGCGTGCTTGAGCAGGATTTCGTCCTGATCGCCCCCCCGGCCGGAGTGGCCGCCGGAACGGTCCACGGAGAACCCGTCATGGACGCCGCGATAGGGACGGTCCGACGGCAGCCGCACCGTGAAGCCGACCCGCAGGGTATCGTCACGCCCGCGTTCGCTGCCCTGCAGGTGCACGCCCGCATCGTATGCGACGGCGCGGCCGTCGCAGACGACTGTGCACGCCATCCGGCCGTTGCTCATCACGTTCGTCGGGGCGTGAAGGAGCGCGGTATCGGCCGGCGTGAGGATCACGCGGATCGTATGCAGCCCGGGCAGCGCGCGGCCCCGGTCCGACACCTCCACCAGCGCGCGCGAGGCCGTGCCGGCGGCGGGATGGGTGGAGGGGACGCCCGCGCCATCGACCGCCTCGATGTAGAACTGGATGACGCCGTCGGCGGACTGTCCGGGGAGGCCTGCCGACAACACCGCTCCGCCGGCGGACGGCGCAACCGCCATGGGCGTCGACCGCCACGCGCCGTCGTTGACGGCATACCAGAGCACCGCCGACGCGATCCCGTCCGGATCGGAGGCCTCGACCGCGACGGCGACCGGCTGCCCGTACACCGGCTCGACCGGATCGTGCCGCAGCCGGGCGAACGTCGGCCCGGCATTCGCCCTGTACCGCGAGTTCCGCGCGCCGGGGGTGCCGCACTGCGATGGAGCGGCGATCTCGGTGACACGGGCCAGCCGGTTGAAGTAGAGCCGCGTGTTCAACCGGTTGCAACCGGCGATCCATTTCGCGCGAAACGAGATTTCGTACTCGAACCCGTTGATCACCGCCGCCCCACCGGCCAGCGTCGTCTCGACGTGGTTGTGCATGTGCTCGGTGGCGCCGCCGGACTCGAGGCGAAGGACGCGGTTCGCGCCGTTGTCCGGGTCCGCGACGACCGTGCATCGAGCGTGGTTTCCGAGGAAACGCCACGCGGCGGCGCCCGATTCGAAGGTCCCGTTCTGGAGGAGCGGCCGCGCCGCACCCGAGGGCGACTCGACCACGCGGATGTCGTCGAGGAGGACCACGCCCTCGCCGAGCAGGCCCATGACGAACTCCCTCCAGACCGTCGGGCTGCTTGCGGCCTCAACGGTGGCGGTGCCGCGATAGGTGTAGGTCTGCCACGACGCCTTCGCCGAGTCATCGCTTGCGGCCCACGCCTCCGGCCGCGAGTTGTCCGAACGCGGATCGCACAGCTCGAGGCTCGCGCCCAGGCCGTCCGGATACGCCGGCCAGGGAGGCCCGTCCCGGTAGTGAACCGCATCCGCCAGGTTTCCCGCCGTCCCCGACAGTTCGCCGGCGGCGTCGCGTAGTTCGATCCGCCCGCCACGGCCGGGCAGCGGGCCGGTCAGGTCGCCCGCGATGGCCGCGGCCGGGTACCGGGCTTGCAGGTGCGCGGCATTCTTCGCGACGACGAGGAATCCGCCGCCCGCCACCGTGCAGTCCGGGGGGAATCGGAATACCGTTTCGCCATCCACATCGAGCCGCCACCCGGCCAGGGCGACCGGGGCCGCGCCGGGATTGTGGAGTTCGATCCACTCCTCCGGCGAGTTGGTCACGGGGCCCTGCGGGTCGCGGGGGTGGTACATGATCTCGTTGAGGACGACGGCGCCGGACAGGGCCGCGAGGTTCGTCGAACCGGAGGATCCGTCGAATGCCGGCGCCGGGGCGGACACGGCAGGGGGCTGGGTGACGGTCACGGTGAGTTCCGCGCCGAACAGGACGTCCGCCGCGCCGCCGGAGGCCTGGTGCAGTTCGACCGCCAGCAGGTTGGTGCCCGTCATGAGAACGGCGGTGTCCAGTGCGAGCGGCCCGGAGACGCCGGCGTTGCCGACGGCGGCCAGGGCCGGGGTCCCGTTGGAGACAGGTCCCCCGGGCATGTTGAGGCGCAGGACTTCGGCGCCGTTGAGGAACACGACGGCGCCGTCGTCGGCGACCAGCTTCAGGGACGCCGCGGTCGCCCCGACATCGCCGGGCAGGAAGAACGGGGTCCGGAAGTAACGGGTCGCCGCGCCGGCGTCGAGCACGGTGTTCGTCGGAACCTTCCGCATCGCGGTGCCCAGCGCCCGGACGCGGAGTCCTCCGGGATTGGCCGACGTTCCGCCGTTCACCGCGAGAATCTCGAGCGTGTTGGTGCCCGCGGCAAAGCCGTTGGAGATCGCCATCGCGGGGCCGAACGCATCGCGCCGGGACGCGGACATCCCCGTGTTTGCGCCGTTCAACAGGATCTGCGTGACAGCATCGTCGACCGCAATCTTGAGCGAGAGGCGCGCCGTGGCGGAATCCATGCCGGTCAGGTCGAAGCGCGTCTGAAACCTGTAGTCCCCCTGCGGAATCGAGGCGGCCCCGTTGGAGATGGGGCCGATCCACATCGAGCCGGAATCGTTGGCCAGCCAGGAGGGGTGGCCCGCCATCACCGTGGCGGCGACGGGCAGCGGCGCGGCAGGATAGGCCGAGGCGACGAGTACATAATGGGGATCGGGGGTTCCCGCCGCGACGGCGAGCCCTTGGGACCCGATGCCGGTGCTGAAGAGCGTCGGGATGGGCGCCATCTCGCCCGGCTGCCAGCCGGCGGTGCCGCCCGAGAACACGCCGGTGCCGGAGGTCCACCCCCCATCGTCATGCTCCCCCGAGGCCCAGCCCGCGCCGGGATCGACCGCCGTGAAACGCCAGGGGGAGTCGAAATGGACGGATACGAGCGATGCGCCGGAACCCGCGGGGAAGTTGGGCCGTCCCGGTGTGCCCCCCATCTCCCGGCTCGTGCGCCAGGCTTGGGCCTCCGCCCCGGAGGCATCCTCGTCGGCCTTGGCCAGCGACGGCCCGGCGCCATCGGGTGCGGCAGACCATGCGCCGTCCGTACCGTAGACCACGCGGTCCATGAGGCGGTCGTTGTTGTTGCGCAGGGTCACGGCGCCGCCGCCGTTCCCGAGCCGGCCGGCGAAGGGGCCTGCGATGTTGGTGGCACCGGAGGCGGCCGTCAGGGCGGCTGGAGAGACCGCGACCACCAGGTGGCCCCCGCCCGGAACGACAGTCCCCTCCTCGAAGCGGAAAGCGATCTCCCCGCCCAGCCGCCATCCGGAGATGTCCATGTCCACCGCCATCTGGTTATGCAGCTCGACCCACTCGAGCGCAGCCTCGTTCGTGGCGGGGTGGTACATGATTTCGTTGAAAACGACCGTGCTGTCGCCCGACATCGCAGGCATCGCGCCCGCACACGACAGGAAGACCAGGATGGCAGGGTGAAGTCTCACGTTTTTCCGACGCCGCCAGCCCCCCAACCTAGTCGAAGCAATGTCCGTAGTCAAAAAAGGGCGCGCGACCGGTCACGGGGCGATGTCCGGGCGCCCCGGGGATGGAATCCGCTTCGAACGCCGGGGGGGATCGTATTCCGCTGTCGGGGGATCGATTTCGCAAAAGTTTTGCTGCAAAAGATTTACTTGCATTGCGAAACGAGGTGGGTTATCCTCTGGCCGCTCGTAGAGAGATTCCGGCCGTGAATGGTAGGTTGTC
>CAYXFW010000356.1:1809-3923 GCA_964464305.1 uncultured Verrucomicrobiota bacterium | reverse complement strand
CGACGTCGCCCAGAGCGGGACCTACTTCTACCACAGCCACGACCATCCGGACCGACAGCAGGCGCTCGGGCTCTACGGCGCGCTGCTGATCTCGCCGAAGGATCCGTCGGCGGAGGCCAAGGCCGACATCGACTACACGGTCCAGCTTCAGGAATGGCTGAAGCGGGAGTGGCGGACGTTTCCCGCCATGCTGATGGAAGGTGCGCTGCCCAACTACTTCACAATCAACGGCAAGGCGTATCCCTCGACCGATACCGTTCCGATGAAGGTCGGCCAGACCATCAAGATCCGCTTCATCGGCACCAACAACAACTTCGTGCATCCGATGCACGTCCACGGCGGCCCGTTCCAGGTCGTGGCCGTGGACGGAGTGACGCTGAACGACAGCGCGAAATACCAGGCGGACACCGTCAACGTCGGGCCGGGCCAGCGCTACGACGTCGTCTGGACCGCGCGAAGGCCAGGCAAGTGGCTGGTGCACTGCCATATCCCCCACCACACCGCCAACAACAACGTCGAAGAGAAGGGCGGCGGAGGCCTCATGCTCGTTCTGGACGTCCACTGAAATCCGCACACCAACTCTGCATCACCGAAGGAATACCAATGTTCAAGAAGACCTCGTTAGCCGCCGTCACGTTGATCGTCACAACCCTCGGCACCGGCGTCGCGTACGCCCATCCCGAATTCCAATCGGCGGAACCCGCCGCAGGGAAGTCGTCTCCTTCGCCGAAGCAGATCCGCATCCTGTTCAACGAGAGCGTCATCCCGCAGTTCTCGGGCATCGAACTGAAGGATCAGGTCGGCAAGGTGATCGCGACCGGAAAGACCACGACCGACCCGACCAACAAGAAGCTGATGATCGTGCCGCTGAAGGACGAGCTGGCGCCCGGCGACTACAAGGTCGAATGGCACGCCGTGTCCGACGATACCCACAAGGTCAAGGGCAGCTACTCCTTCGGCGTGACGCGCTGATGATCGATCTCGGGCTCGTCGTCGCACGTTTCCTGCACTATGCGGCATCGACCACGCTGGCCGGGGCGGCGTTTTTTCCGCTCTACGCCATCGCGGGCGCCGAGCCCGAGATGCTCGGCCGCTGGAGGGGCAAGGTCCTGTCGTGGTCGGCGCTCCTCGCTCTGATCAGCGGTCTCGCATGGTTCTGCTTCTCCGTGGCCAACATGAGCGGCGCTCTCGCGGACGTCGCGGATCCGGAGGTCCTCTCGTCCGTGCTGCATGATACCGGCTTCGGCGTCGTTTGGACGGCGCGGATGGTTCTCGCGGTCGTCATCGTCGCAGCCGCGCTTCTGCTGCAGTCGCGGTCGACGGTGTGGCGTGATCTTCTGATGTCCTCCCTCGCGGCGGGGCTGCTTGCCTCGCTCGCCGGTGCGGGTCATGCCCAGATCGAAGAGGGATGGCAGAGCGTGCTGCACATCGCAGCCGACGCGGCGCATCTCCTCGCCGCTGGCGCGTGGCTCGGGGGACTGGCGCCGCTGGGGTTCATAATGCTCGGCTATGCGGGGACCAAACCCGCTCCAGGTGCCTTCGACGTCGACGGAGTGCTGATGCGTTTCTCCGGCATGGGCTACGCCGCCGTGGCGACGCTCGTCGGCACCGGCCTGGTGAACAGCTGGCTCCTCGTCGGATCTGTGTCGAGCCTGCTGAATAGCGCCTACGGGCAGATACTCATGGCCAAGCTGGCCTTCTTCGCTGGAATGCTCGCGCTTGCGGCGGCCAACCGGTTCTGGCTGGTGCCGGCGCTGGAGGCCGCCGGACGCGGCGGCACGGGCGGCATCGATGTCTGGCGTGGTAAACTGCGGACGCACGTCCTCAGCGAACAGGGGCTCGGCCTCCTGGTCCTGCTGTGCGTGAGCGTACTGGGAACGATCCGGCCGGCGGTCGGACAGTGACCGGCGAGAGCGGTCGCCATCCCGGCGACCGGCAAGACTGGAGAACTACCATGAAGATGGACGCACACATGCAGAAATGCATCGACGATTGCCTGCGTTGCTACCAAACCTGCTTCGGCATGGCGATGAACCATTGTCTGGAAAGCGGAGGTACGCACCTCGAGCCCGCGCATTTCAGGCTCATGACGGCGTGCTCCGAGATCTGCCGTA
>CAYXFW010000356.1:0-1799 GCA_964464305.1 uncultured Verrucomicrobiota bacterium | reverse complement strand
CCATTTCATGCTGATGAACTCCCCTCATCACAGGCATCTATGTCACGAATGCGCGGAGATCTGCACCGAATGCGCGGCCGACTGCGAAAGCGTGGGCGGCATGGATGAATGCGTCAAGGCCTGCCGGGCTTGCGCCGAAAGCTGCCGCGCGATGGCAGCCTGACCCAACGAAGGTGATCGGCCGGATCCGTCATGCACGGCTTCCGACGAAGCTGGGCCGGCCGGTCCATCCTCCAGACAAGGCATCTCCATGACGACAACGGCCGACAAGATTACGAAGGGACGCGATCTGCGTCTCGACCTTTTCCGGGGACTCGCGAACTGGGCGATCTTCCTCGACCACATTCCAAACAACGCCGTGGCGTGGCTTACGACCCGGAACTACGGCTTCAGCGACGCCGCCGACATCTTCGTTTTCATCTCCGGCTACACGGCGGCCTTCGTGTACGAACGGCGGATGGCGGTACAGGGCATCTTGGCCGGCACGGCGCTTCTGCTTCGTCGGGTCTGGCAGCTGTACGTCGCGCACATCCTTCTGTTCGTGTTCTATGCGGTGGCTATCGGCTACGTCGCGCAGCGCGGCCACTCCCATCTTCTGGACGAATTCAACGTGGCCGGACTGATCGAGCAGCCGGTCGCCACGCTTTCTCAGGGGCTACTGCTGAAGTTCAAACCGCTGAATCTCGACGTGCTCCCGCTGTACATCGTAATCATGGCCGGCTTTCCGCCGCTGCTGATCCTCATGCGGCGCGCGCCGGACTTGGCATTGGGGGCTTCCTTCATCGTCTACTTGTCGGCGCGTTTCTTCGGTTGGAACTTTTCGGCCTACCCGTCCGGCGGCTGGTACTTCAATCCTTTCGCATGGCAGCTTCTTTTCGCGATGGGTGCATGGGCGGCGCTGGGTGGTCGGACGAGGGTGCAGGCCCTTGCACGGTCGCGGGCGGTCCTTGTCGCGAGCATCGCCTTCGTGGCCTTCGCTTTCGTGGTCACGTTCGCCGTCCGTCTCGGCACCACCAGTTTTCTGCCTGCGGGATTGATCGACGTGTTCGATCCGAACGACAAGACCAATCTGGCGCCGTACCGCGTCCTCCATCTCCTGGCTCTTGCGGTCATCGTGGTGCGGCTTCTCCCTAAAGACTCGTCCGTCCTGCACTCTGCGTTGCTGAAGCCGGCGATCGTCTGCGGGAAACGGTCGCTCGAGGTCTTCTGCGTCGGGATATTCCTTTCGTTCATCGGCCACTTCGTCCTCGACATGTACTCGAACGGCCTCGTCACGCAGATCGCCCTGAGCGCGGTCGGCATCTCCCTGATGACCGCCGTGGCGTTCTACCGGACATGGTCGCGGACGCTGGATGCGCCCTCGGCGAATGCAACACGACCAGCCGGTCATCAGGCGAAGCAGGAAGCGGTCACATGACGAAACGCTGGGTCGCAGGCATCTTCGCAATATCGGTCGGTCTGGGTGCCGTGGCGCTGTACTTCGGCGCCGGTGCCTATGACATGGGAGCCGACGCGCCGCATTGGGAAGTCACCCGGCGGGCCATCGAACTGGTCCGCGACCGCTCGATCGCCGCACATGCGAAGAACATCGATCTTCCCGAACTTCAGGACGAGAAGCTTGTGTCGAAAGGAGCCGGCCAATATGCGGCGATGTGCGTGAACTGTCATCTCGCGCCCGGCATGGCGGATTCCGAGATTCGGCCGGGCCTCTACCCGCAGCCTCCGAACCTGTCCGAACAGCGCATCGATCCGAAACGGGCGTTCTGGGTAGTGAAACACGGACTGAAGATGAGCGGCAT
>CAYXFW010000355.1:0-3937 GCA_964464305.1 uncultured Verrucomicrobiota bacterium | reverse complement strand
GTCGCCCGATGCCTCGGCCACGAACCCCTGCGGATTGAGCAGGATGCACTCCATGACGCCGGCGTTGATCGCCTCGATCTTCGCCATGATGTTGTTCAGGTAGTTGAGGCTCTTGATCCGCGGGTTCAGGGCCTCCGGCATGTTGCGGGGCGTCCCCGCCGTCACCACGGCCATGCCGTTGCGGTAGAGCTCTTCGGGATACAGTTGGATCGTCCCGGCGATGATGATGATCTGCGCCTTCTTGCACAGGTACGGGTTCAGCCCCAATCCGCCCACGCCGCGGGTCACGACGAGGCGGATGTAGCCGTCGCGCACCCGGTTCGCCCGGCAGGTGGCCAACACCGCGGCGACCATCGCCTTCCGCGAAATCGGGATCGTCAGCGCGATCGCGCGGGCCGAGTCCCAGAGACGCTCCAAGTGCTCGTCGAGCTTGAACACGCGCCCGTTGTACGCCCGGATGCCCTCGAACACGCCGTCGCCATAGAGCAGGCCGTGGTCGAACACCGAAATCTTCGCGTCCTTCTCCGCCACCAGTTTCCCGTTGATCCAAATCTTCATATCCTCACCGCTTTCGTTGTGCCGGGTCATGATACACGACCGCACGCCCCGCGCAATCGCAGCGGCAACGGCCACCGCCCTCCTATCGGACGACATCAAGCGCTCAATGGGGAGAGCCGACAGGATCACAGGATGAACAGGATGCGCGCATCTACGGGAAGGGATGGGGACATCGAAGCAGTGGCGCGTCAAAACCCCGAGGGCGGGGCGCGGTCCAAGGTTCGGACAACGGCGCCGGCCGACCTTCCAACCCTTGGACGAATCCTCCCCCGCTTCCGGCCCACTCAACCCATTCCCTCCGTGCAAACTCACGTTGCCGGATCCATGCTGCGGCTGGACCTCCGCCACTGCTTCCACGTCCGCATCTCATCGGCCTGTGGGCGTCGCATTGGGCTTGCCGGTTCAATTTCTGTCAGATAGTCTCATGCCGCAGGGGCACACGTAGCGGGGTGGTCTTGCAGGATGCGTGTCCGAGTCGCCCCGACGGCGCGTTCCCGTCCGTACGGTGGGAGGTGCAGGATGCAAGGATCGCGATTCCGGATCGTGTTTGCATTGTTGTTCGCATTGCCGGTGTTCGGCATGATCGGCTGCAACGGGGGCGATGACAGTACCGACGTTGTGGTCGTCACCAACAACGTTCCGGCAGAGGTCGGAGCCGGAACCCTCCAGGTGAACGTCGTGGGCGCCCTGCTGATGGACGCCTTCACCCAGGTGAATGTGAAGGTCGACGGTGCGGATATCGGGTCGCTCGACTGGCCCGACGGCGGCACTCTCAGCTATCCCACAACAGCCGGCAACCATACCGTCACGGCCACAACCGACGGGCCAAGTCCCAGGCGATGGGAGGCGAGCTTCGTAAACGTACCCGAGGGCGGCTCAGCCAGCGTGACGCTCAATACCGGCAATTCGACCTTCCCCTGACACAGTTCATGGTTTGAAGGGTGCGGTCGAAGGTACGCCTCCTTCGATCACGATCAGGCCCCGCAAGACTGCACGCCCACGACGTGCAGCCTTGCCCCGACGCGCCCGCAACCCGTCCGGCTGCCTTCACGGTCCGAAACCTCTACCACGCCCGGCTCGGCCTCGGCGACCGCTGCGCCATCGAATGGTTCCCCGGCCTCCACGCCATCCACAGCGTCGGCACCTTCGAGTTTTTCGACAGGTTCCTGAAATAGCGCTCCGGGCCACCGCCTGCGGCTCTTCGGCGGTAAATGATGCCGTACAACTGACCCTTGGAGAAGCGTCCATAGCTAGTCTCTGGGCCTTGGCGCGGGTCCTGTCCGCTTCATCGATTCGACCTACCCTGTCCCCTCTCGACCCGCCGGTGTCGCGCTGTCTTGAGTCAACGCCGGCAGTGAGGCAAGTCGGCCCGAAAGGGTGTTGAGATTGCGGAGTCGACACCTATACTGACCGCACGTAAAGGCGACTCCGGGACATCGGATCGCAAGGAGGCGAGATGTGAGAGCGCCCAGCGGTACTTCACGAGGAACGGCCCGAAAGGGGTTATTCGCGTGCATGGCTACAGCCGGCATCCTGGCATGTTCCCTCACCTGTTTCGCTGCGGACAAGCCTGTGCGCATTGCGATCCTGGCCGAGGCCGGCACGGAAGCGATGGCTGATCGGCTGACGGCCACCCTGTCCTCGAATCCGACCGTCATCGTCTTGGAGCGCTCGGAGTTGGCCCGAGTGACCCGAGAGAAGAGCCTCGCTTCCAGCGGGCTGTCGGTGGCGTCATCCCGAGAATTCGGCTCCCTTCTGGGCGCGGAGATTATCATTGGCATATCTCCGGAACCCGCGGGCCAACCCGGACCGAACCGGGAGTCCGAGGTTCTATCTCGTGTTTTCGCTGCAGGCCCGGGCGCGATTGTCGGCTTCGTACGTTCCTCAGATCCCGATCACGTCAGCAAGCGGGTCGCGGAGATGATTGCCCGCAGTCCGAAGGCCGGAGAAACATGGACCCCGGTGTCCGTCCTGAACTTCCGTTTCGACGTTCCGTCCAGTGGCAGCCGCCAAATGGAGCGGAACATGACCGCCCTTGTGATCAGCGGACTGGCGGCACAGCCGGGCGTGGTCGTCCTGGAACGGGCAAGGCTGATGCAGGCTGCCTTCGAGAAGGTGTTGGCGGAAAGCCAGGACCAGTTCTGGTCGGGCGCTTACCTTGTCGAAGGCACCATCCGCCAGGAGGGCGACCGCCTTGTCGTTCACCCGATCCTGAAGCCGCCGGCCGGTGAACGCGCGGTGAGAATCGAACCGGTGACGTTTGCGACGAACGACCTGTCGGGTGGCGCGCACCAGATCTCCGCCGCACTCGCAGGGCAGATCCGGAGGGGCACCACCTCCGATGTAGCTTGGTCGCCCAAAGATGAGGCCGAAGTGATCGGAGGGGAGGCGAAGTGGTGCTATCGGAGCGGCCACTTGCAAGCGGCCAATGATCTGGCGGAGACTGCCACGGCACTTGGATCAAGAAACCCGCTTCTGCGAAGCATACGCGTATTGGCCGAAAGCGAGTTGGCGTCCCCCCTGGCGGACTACGGATTCTGGTTTCACATGGCCTCGGCAACGAAGGACCTACGTGTCGAGACGGACCCTGAGTCGTTGGGGAGGGCCGTCCATCTCGCGCAAGAGGCGCTGACTGCCTTTCTCGATGGGCACGGACGGAAGCTCGACATGTTCCTGAATCGCGATCCGGCAACCTCGGACCTGGACAAGAGCGACCTTGATCTCAGCTTCATCGCCGTCACTGCCGCCTGCGACGTTCTCACCAGGGTCAATAAGGCCGGCCACGACCAAGCGTTTGCGGAGGAACTCTCCGAACTTCGCACACTCCTGCGTCGCACTGCGGAGCGGAATCGCGACCCCGCATACCGACAGAAGAACAACCGTTTGGTCATGAATCGGGTTTCCTCTTGGGTAATGCTCGAAGCCCAGTCTGCCGGGTACTGGTGCGAACGGGCGGATGACGCCTTCGCGGCGTACAGGGCCTGCCTGCAGACGCCGATCAATAGCGAGGATCACTTCGTCCGAGTCCGGACGGTGCTGGGCAGCCCTTTTGGCAAGCCGCCCACCGCGGCATCGCGCCCTTCACGCTGCCAGGACCCTCGCCTGATTGCCGCCCTGGATGTGACCGCCGAGACCTTTCCCCAGCAATGGCGCCACTTTCTCACGACGTTGCAGCACGATTCGGACCCGCAACTGCGCCTGGACGGCTTCCTTATCGAGAAGAGGATGGCTCGAGACCTGCAGCAGGCCGTCGCAGCGTACGAAAAGGCCATGCAAGCGATGATTGAAGCGGCGGACACGATCATCGCCATGGATCGCGATGTCCTCGACGGTTATGCGAGTTTGTTGAACGTCGGCGCGTCTCATCGCGGCGGGTTCG
>CAYXFW010000354.1:0-3941 GCA_964464305.1 uncultured Verrucomicrobiota bacterium | reverse complement strand
TGCGCTTCGTGCCGATGCGGCACGGCGTGCACTTGCCGCACGATTCGCGCTGGGTGAACGCCAGGAAATAGCGGGCGACGTCGACCATGCAGTCCGATTCGTCCAGGACAACCAGTCCGCCGGAACCCATCATTGCGCCGACCGCGTGGAGCGCCTCGTAGTCGACCTTCGTGTCCGCCAGCACCGCCGGCACGCAGCCGCCGGAGGGCCCGCCGATCTGGACGGCCTTCCATGCCCGGCCTCCGGCCGCGCCGCCGCCGATCCCCTCGACGACCTCGCGGATCGTCATGCCCATCGGGATCTCGATCAGACCGCCGCGCGCCACCTTGCCGGCGAGCGCGAAGACCTTCGTGCCCTTGCTGTGCTCCGTGCCGATGGCGGCGAAGGCCGCGGCGCCGTGGCGCAGGATCCACGGGACCATGGCCAGGGTCTCGCAGTTGTTGACCAGCGTCGGCCGGCCCTGCAGGCCGTGGCGCGCGGGGTAGGGCGGACGCAGCACGGGCATGCCCCGGCGGCCCTCGAGGGACGCGATGAGGGCGGTCTCCTCGCCGCAGACGAAGGCGCCCGCGCCCTGCGCGATGCGCAGGTCGATCGAGACCTCCGTGCCGAGAATGCCGCGTCCGATCAGGCCGGCCGTGCGGCACCGGTTGAGCGCCTCGCCGATTCGCTGGAGCGCGAGCGGATACTCGGCTCGGATGTACAGGATGCCCTCCGACGCGCCGACGGCCCAGGCGGCGATCAGCAGACCCTCGATAACGCGGTAGGGGTAGGACTCCATCAGCATGCGGTCCATGAACGCGCCGGGATCGCCCTCGTCGCCGTTGCAAATCGCGTATTTCACCGGGCCCGGCGCGCCGTGCACCGCCCGCCATTTCCAGCCGGTCGGGTAGCCGGCGCCTCCGCGGCCGCGGAGGCCGCTCGTCTCGATCTCGTCGATCACGCGCTCCGGTGTCCGCTCGCGCAGGCACGCGGCCAGGGCCACGAAACCGCCGTTCCGGCGGTAGTCGTCGAGGTCCGTCGGGTGCATGGCGCCGGAGTTCTCGGTCGCAATGTGCAGCTGGTGGCAGAGGAACGCGCTGACATGCTCCTCGCGCGGGTCGAGGTGCCGGCCCGCTCCGGGGGACGCGTCGGCGCCACGGCCGGCGAAGTCATCGAGCCATGCGTCGAGCCTCGCGCGCAGCCGTGACGCCGGGTGCGCGGCGAAGTGCGCCGCGACGATCCGGTCGACCTCCTGCGGCGTCACGCGCGCGTAGCGCATCGGCTCGATGCCGGGGCGAAGCACCTCGACCATCGGCGTCTGGTGGCACATGCCCACGCAGCCGACGTGGCGGATGCGGACGCGCGAGCCGCTGCGCAGCACCGCGTCACGCAACGCCGCCTCGACCTTGGCACTGCCGCCGGCAATGCAGCAGGAGCCGAGCCCGATGCGAATCTCGCCGTCCACGGCCTCCGCATCGCCCGGCAGCGCGCGCACCGGGTCGCCCTCGGCCCCGCCGCGGCGCGTTTCGAAGTCGTGCAGCATGCCCCGGATGTTGTCCGCGGCGCGGTGTCCGTAGGTGACGTGGTCGATCGTGACCACCGGCGCCAGCGTGCAGCAGCCGAGGCAGGCGACCTTCTGCACCGTGAATTCGCCGTCCGCATCCGTGTCGCCGCCGGACGGGAGGCGGAGCTCGCGGCGGACCGCGTCGTGGACGCGTTCCGCGCCCTTGACGTGGCACGCGGTTCCGACGCAGACGCACAGCGTGTGCCGGCCCAGCGGGCGGTGGCGGAATTGCGGGTAAAACGTCGCGACGCCCTGCAGCGCCGCCGGGGTGATCGACGCAATCTCGCAGACGCGCCGCAGCGCGGGTTCGGGCAGGTAACGGTAGTGAGACTGGATCGCCTGAAGCACGGGGAGGGCGTGTTCCGGGAGGGAGCCGATGCGCGCGACGATCCGATCGACCTCCGCCAGATCGATCCCCATGCCGGCGTTGTCTGCCTCACTTCGGCGCATCCGCACTCCCGATCGCGAAGAGGTGCTTCATGCCGCGAAGATAGATCCGCCCGCCGACAAACGCCGGCGTCGAGGTGCAATCCTCGCCCAGCGGATTTTCCGAGACCAGGTCCCACGTCCGCGCAGCCTTGAAGACGCGCGTGATTCCCTTGCGGTCGGTGAGATGGACAAGTCCGCCGGCCGCCATGGGCGACGAGTAGAATCCTTCGTCGAATTCCTGCATCCAGACCTTCGCCCCGCTCGCTGCGTCGCGGCAGGTGAGGATGCCGGAGCTGGCGGCGAGGAAAACGAGGCCATTGGCGGGCAGGGGGCTGGCGACATCCGGCATGTCCTCGTCGGTTTCCCAGATCTGCGCGCCGGTCTTTGCGTCCGCCGCGACAATGCGCGCGTACTCGTTGCCGCCAAAGACACGCCCGTCTGCAGCCGCCGGCGAAACGCCAATCTCGGCTTCGAGGTCGCCGAGACGCCAGACCTCGCTCCCGTCGGCGGGGTCGTAGGCGGCGAGCATTGGATTCGCCAGCGCGGCGATCAGGGCCTTGCCGCCCGCGTCGAAAACGATCGGGGAGGACCAGCCGGCCTGCACGACCCGGCGCGCCTGCCAGACGATCTCCCCGGTCGTGGTCCTCAGGGCGAGCAGCAGGCCGTCCTTCTCCTGGTCGTATTGCACGATCAACAGGTCGCGATGTGTCATGAGCGACGAGGCATGGCCGTACGGATTCTTCGGCGAGCCGAGATTCTTGGCCCAGATCCGTTTTCCGTCGAGGTCGCACGCAATCAGGTCGCCCGTGCCGAAGATCGCGAACACGCGGCGGCCGTCGGTCGCGGCGGTCGAGGGCGCGAGGCCTGTGTCCTCCGCGACTCGCGGCGGCTTCGCGGGCGTTCCGGGGATGTCCGTTGCCGCGTGGCGCCAGCGGAGGGAACCATCGGCGGCGTTGAGGCAGTAGAGTTCGCGCGTGGCGTCGTCGGCGCCTGTGACGAAGATGCGGTCCTTCCAGACGACCGCGGAGCTGAACCCTTGCCGCGGCGTCGCCACCTTCCACAGGATTCCGTCACCGGTCTCCCCGTTCCACTTTGTAGGCATCGCCCCGGCTGCGCCGCCGAGCCCCCGGAACCCCCGGAACGCTGGCCACTGGGCCAGCATTTCCTCGTCGCTGGCGAAGTCGGCAGCCACGGCGACGGGTGTGGAGGTCGTTGCGGACGCCGTTGGCGCGTCGCCGCCGGGTCCCGGCTGCGGGCCTTCGACCCCGGCCCGGAGGATGGGGGCCGCGGCGGGACGGAAGACCATGGCGGTCACGACGAGCGCGCCGGCAAGCAGGGCGCCGTAGATCGACACGGAAATCCGGGCGTTCCGCGCGGCGCGGTCCGCAACCTCGGCGGGCTGCATCGTGCCGGGGACGGGGAGCGGCGGCTGGAGCCAGCGAATGCCGCGCAGGGCGGCCACGACGAGGACCGCGCCGGCCAGCAGCAGCCATGCGCCGCGCTGCGCGAAGGATTGGCTTGTGAAAAAGGCGCGCCGCGCAAGGAGGTCCATGGCGCGGACCTGCGCGACGAGGTTCGAATCCACCGGGTTCGCCTGCGCCTGCTTGACGAGGTCCAGCAGGACCGGACTGTTCAAGGGATCGGTCGCCTTCGACTGCCGGTGGTTGAGCGCGAGCACGGTCCCGACAACCGCACAGATGAACCCCGCCGCGAGCACCGTGCCGCGGAGGAAAGAAACCCAACCGGAAAGCGGGGTTGCGATGGAGGAGGGACGGGGGCTATTCATGGAACTCCAAGAGGAGAGAAGCACGAAATCCTGATTCCGAAGCACGAAACAAATTCGAAATCCAAATCGGAAAAACCTAAACGCCCGGCAACGGCCCGGTCTTCCGTTTGGGTGCTTGGAGTTTCGCGCTTCGTGCTTGTTTCGTGTTTCGTCATTGGGACTTCGTGCTTCGTTCTATCTATG
>CAYXFW010000353.1:0-3950 GCA_964464305.1 uncultured Verrucomicrobiota bacterium | reverse complement strand
GACGTGCGCGCAGCATGACGGAAGTTGGGGGGGCGGGCAAGCAGGGGTTGGGGAGTTCAAGGTTCACGGTTCAAGGTTCACGGTTCACGGTTGGCGGTTCACGGTTCAGAGCTTGTCTTGGCGGGGAGCGGTCTTCATCATCCGACTATGAGCGTACGTGGCCGGGTTGGGTGCGGCGTGGGGATGGCGGTGTGGCTGGTCGCATCTATGGTCCGGCTGGGTGCGGCCGGCGAGTTGCGGATCGACGGGGACAGGCTGGCGGGACTCCCGACAGGGGTTGTCGCGCACGCGAGTGTGCGCACGGTGTCCGAGGCGGGCGGCGCGCCGCTGGAGTTCACGGAAGGCGGCATCTCCGTTCCGACGACCGGGCTTGTCAGCGCCGCAGCGGGTGCGATCGACCTGCGATGCCGGACGCCGGAGGACTGGCCGTCAGCCGGCGACCGGACGCTCTTTCATGCGGCGGCCGCCGCGCACGAGCATGTGACTCTCTTCTTCCGCGACGGGACCCTCCTGGCGGTCTACAAGGGCGGGGAGGAGTATTTCTCGTCTGTCCGGTATCCCGCGGCGGGCACGTGGAAGCCGGGCGAGTGGCACCGCGTGCAGTTCGGGTGGCAGGGCGCCGGCGAGGACGTCGAATTTGTGCTGCTGGTGGACGGGCGCCTCGCGGGCGTTTCCGGCGGCCGCCGGATCCGGCACTGGCCCGCGCGATGCGACGTGGGCATGCGGGCGGGCGCCTCGCCGTGGAAGGGACAATTGAACGACATTGTCCTGTCGGGCCGCCGGATCGCCATCCCCGGTCTGGAACCCGGCGAGCGGACGATCACCGTGCACGGCGACCGCGAGGAGGGCGAATGCCACGCCTTCTGGACCGTCGGCAATTTCAACAAGCCGCAGGAGTTTCTTCAGCCCGGCTACGTCCAGACCGCCCTGCGCAGCCGGCCCTACGTGACGCAGGTGAACGCCGTGTATCTTCTCGGGGGGCGTTACCGGGATCAGAACGCGTGGTTTCAGGGGGCGAATCCGGGCGGCACGATCCGCGCGGACTTCACGGGGATGATCGCGCAACTGCGGGCGATGACGGACGGCGGTCTGACGCCGTGGCCGGTCCTGGACAATGTTCCGTACGACATGAGCGATCCGCCGCAGGAGAACACCTACGGCAACACGGCGCCCGCGGCCGACGTGCGCGTGTGGGGCGCCTACGTCGAGGCGGCCGCGCGCGCGATGGTCGCGGCGTTCGGCCGCGAGCGCGTGGAACGCTGGTGGTTTCGCGCCGGGACCGAGCCCGACCTGACGCCGGGCCACTGGGCGGGCACACGGGAGCAGTATTTCGAGCATTACGATCATACGGTCGCCGCGCTCGACCGCGTCGTGCCCGCGGCGAAGGTCGGGCCGGGCAACATCCTCAATCCGGCCGGGGGCGAGTTCGGAGCCGCGACCCGGAAGCAATGGGGGCTCGACCTCATCGATCACGCCGCGGCGGGGACCAACCGGGCGACCGGCGGGTGCGGCACACGGATGGATTGGTTCTCCTTCTCGTGGTACGGGCGGATCGGCGAACCGGTCACGGGCCTGGACGAGGCGGTCGCCGCGATCCGGACGCGGATGGCGCGGTACCCGAAGCTTGCCGGCCTGCCGCTGGTGGTCGGGGAGTTTGCCGTCCTGCACGACGAGAACGGCCGGCGCCTCTGGGGCGGGGATACCACGGAGTGGTCTGCGAGCTTTTACGCGGCCGTCGCGGCCCGCGTCTACCGCCACGGGATCCGGCACGTCTACGAGTGGTCGCAGATGACGGGCGGCATGCCTCATCCCCGGACGCACGTCATTTCGATGCTGAAGGACATGAGCGGCGGGAAAAGGCTGGCGGTCGACGTGAAGGGGACCTCGCAGGCCGATTGCGGTGCGATCGCTTGCCGGAAGGGCGGGGATCTCTTCGCGCTCGTCCACAATCACCGGGGGCTGAGGACGCCGAAGGTCCGCGAAACCGTGAACCTCGTCGTGGAGGATCCGCGGATGGTTGCAGGTGCGGCATGGCGGGTCTCGGAATGGCGTGTGGATGCCGATCACGGTACCTGGGCGCGCGCGTTCGTCGCGGACTGCCGGGCGGCGGGGATCCAACCGTCCCCCACGGCCGGTCTCTACGAGGGTTCCGTCAGCCTGACCTTCGGCCAGCCCGGCGTGGACCTGCTCCGCAAGAACATCGCGAAGTACGCCCGGCTCGCGGAACTGCAGAAGACCCGGAACGCCGAAGCGATGGCGGTCGCAGGCGGCCGCTGCGTCATTCCGCTCGACATGCCCGGCCACAGCGTACGGCTGTTGCGGCTGACGCCGGCCGCCGGCACACCCTGACGCACGCCGGCTCGCCGGACAGGCCCCGCCCTTCGACCGTAGGAATGGTCGCGACCCGATCGGATGCTATTTCGGTCCTGGCGGGAGTACGGTCGGCGCAGGCGGCGGAGCGACCGCCGACGGCGGAGGCGCGGGCAGCGGCATGGGTCGCGCGATACCCGGCACAGGCCCCGGTACGCCGCCGGGCCGCCTGCGCGGAAGCGAATTGGACGGCGACATGCCCGGAAGCATGGGGAAACTGCGCGTCAATCGCCGGTAGCCGACGATGTTGCCGGTGAACGGTTCGGCCGCGCTCGCATCGGCCTGGTAGGCCTGCTGGTACTCCTCGAAGCTGATTGACCGCAATTCCGTCCAGACGCCGACCGACTTGTTCGTTTCGCCGGTCGAGGTGTCGCACACGAATGTGGATGGGTAGGCGAGGACCCGGCACCTGAACGGCTGGTTCGTCGCAAGGCCGGACGTGTTCCCGACCATGACGAGGCACGGCACGGTCTTTGTCACGCCGGTGTTGCGATGCGCCTGGACGCGTACCACGAGGGCGGTCGAGTTCACGATCTGTGCGATGTGGCCGTCGATCCAGTCCGTCGAAACGGGGCTGGCACTCCCAAGATAGGCGGCCATTCCGCGCCCAGCGCGCACCATGTCGAGGTCCGACGCAGGCGTGCGCATCGGGGCCATTCGCCCGTTGATCAAGGCAAACCTGTCCTTGATGTTCTGATCGTAGTACGCCTTCGTGCCCGGCTCAGGCGCGTCCGCTCCCTGGAGACTCGCGCACGAGCACAACGCCAGACACAGGCCCGCGGCGCCGCAGGCCATCATTGCCGGGAACTTCAGTGGCTTCACGGGTTCTTCCTCCGGTTCCGGTTGATCGGACACGACGAGGCGGCAAATCGCCGGCTCATCCCCGGCGACGGTGACAGAACGCATCGGCCGAGGCAAGGACGCCCTCAGCGGTACACCTTGATGAGGCGGACCTCGGCGCGGCCGGTCGCGCCGCCGGTGAAGGCGATACGCGTCGAACCTTCCGCGAGTTCCGGCACCGCCCGGTCGAGTTGCCCCTCGGCGACGACGGCGCGGGCGGCGTTCAGCACGCGCCATCGCCGGCCGTCGCAGAGCAGCCTCCCGTTCGGGGCCGGCGCGACCGGGAAGGGGATTGCGTGGTTGCCGACGGTCAGTACGGGCGATTCCATTTCGCCGCGAAGCTCGATTTCGAGCCGGGCCGATGCGCCGGGCCGCACGGCCACCTCCCAGACATTGTCCGCGGCCTCGGCGCCGGTGACGATGCGGGTCATCTCGTACTCGCGGTCCAGGCGGCGCGTGTCGACCGCGCGCCGCGGATTTCGGGTTCCGAAGGGCGCGCCGAATGCGAGGAGGGAGACCTCGGCGCGGGCGCCCGCCTCCTTCGTCCGGTCGCAGTCGAAGCCGATGGCGTTGTCGCCCGCGCGCAATTCCGGCAGATCCGCGGTGCGGACACGGGCCAGGAGGTCGCCGCGGTCGCTGCGGTGCGCACAAAGTCCGGTGGGTTCCACGTCCACGAAGTCGCCGGACTTGAGGGTAAACGGCAGCGTGAACGCCCGGCCGTTGACCGAGACAGAGGGGTT
>CAYXFW010000352.1:2750-3952 GCA_964464305.1 uncultured Verrucomicrobiota bacterium | reverse complement strand
CTGCCGCGGCATTCGTCGCAGCCGACCGGCTCGTAAATCGTCCCTTCCGCCATGCGCTCGCGGGGGAACGCGACCTTGTCGAGGAATTCGGGGGCGATCTGTGCGGGCCGCTTGCAAGCGCTACAGAGGCGGCGGACCAGGCGCTGGGCGACGAGACCCTCGACGGAGGATGCGACCAGGAAGGGTTCGATGCCCATGTCGATCAGTCGCGTCACGGCGCCGGCCGCGTCGTTGGTGTGCAGCGTGCTGAAGACGAGGTGGCCGGTGAGCGCGGCGCGGATGGCGATCTCGGCCGTTTCCTTGTCGCGGATTTCGCCGACCATGATCACGTCCGGATCCTGCCGGAGAATGTGACGCAGGCCGACGGCGAAGGTGAGCCCGATCTCCGGACGCATCTGCACCTGGTTGACCCCCGTCATCTCGTACTCGATCGGGTCTTCGACCGTGATGATGCGAAGGTCCACCGTGTTGATCGTGTGCAGCCAGGCGTACAGCGACGTCGACTTGCCTGAGCCGGTCGGGCCGGTGACGAGCAGGATGCCGTGCGGCTTCGTGATGAGTTTCCGGAGGACGGTCTCGTCCTCCTTGCACAAACCGAGCCGGTCCATGCCCAGCATGCCGCTCGAACGCATCAGGAGGCGGAGGCTGACGCTCTCCCCGTAGACCGTGGGCATCGTGGAGACGCGGACGTCGATCTCCTCGCCGCGCACGCGCAGGCTGATGCGGCCGTCCTGCGGCAGGCGCTTCTCGGCGATGTCCATGCCGGCCATCACCTTGATGCGCGAGATCACCGCCGACTGGAACCGCTTGAGCTGAGGCGGTACCGGAGTCTGGTGCAGCACGCCGTCGATGCGGTAGCGGATGCGCAGGTCGAACTCCTGCGGCTCGAGGTGGATGTCGGTCGCCCGGTCCTGGTAGGCCTCCCACACGATCTGGTTTACGAACTTGACGACCGAGGCCTCCTGGTCCAGGGAACTGAGATCGATCTTGTCGAGTGTCTCCTCCGGCGCCACCTCGATGCGGTCGTCCTGGATCATGCGCTCGAGCGTGTCGGCGCCGACGCCGTAGAGCCGCTTCGAGGCGGCTTCGATCTCCTGCGCCGGGCTCAGGGCCAGCCGCACGCGTCGTCCGCCGGCCAGCCGCAGGGCATCGACCAGGCCCGGGGCGAAAGGGTCGCTGGTGATCACCCGCAGCGCGTCGTC
>CAYXFW010000352.1:0-2740 GCA_964464305.1 uncultured Verrucomicrobiota bacterium | reverse complement strand
GCCACGGGATGATCTTGAACTGCAGGACCGCCTTCGCGGGAAGGGCGTCGAGGGACTCGCGGGGGATCGCCACCTCGCTGGCCTTGCAGTACGGAAGATCCAACGCCTTTGCCAGCGCCTCCAGAAAGACCGGCTCGCGCGTGTCGCCCGCCTCGATGGCGGCCTCGGTGACCGTCTTGTCCCCCTCGGAGGCGCGGCGGAGAATGGCCTCAAGCTGGTCCGGCGTGAAGATGCCGCAGCGCTCGAGCATTGCCCGAACCCTGCCCGGCCCGGGGGCGGCGGGAGCCTGTGTGCGTGGTGTGTCCACGACGGCGAGGATAGGCTCCGCCATGCCGTGCCGTCAACCGGCCCCCGGGGCCGGCGGTCCCTCCGGGGGCCGGCTTGCCGCGACGCGGGACGTGTGCGAGTCTGTCTGGATGCGCATTCTTGTTTCGAACGACGACGGCATTCACGCGCCGGGGATCCGGGCGCTGGCCACGGCGTTGGAAGGGCTGGGCGAGGTGATCGTCGTTGCGCCGGACTCGGAGCGGAGCGCCGTCGGGCATGCCATCACGCTCACGGACCCGATCAAGGCGCGGGAGGTTCGGGAGCCGGGCGGGTTCACCGGTCACGCCATCGGCGGCACCCCCGCGGATTCCGTGAAACTGGCGGTTTGCGCGCTGCTCTCCACGCCTCCGGATCTCGTCGTCAGCGGCATCAACCTGGGGCCGAACGCCGGAATCGCCGTGATCTACTCGGGCACGGTCTCCGCCGCGACGGAGGGCACGATCCTCGGAATCCCGAGCATGGCCGTGTCCTTGAACACGTTTCGCGACCCGCAGTGGGACACCGCCGCCCGCGTCGCGCGGGATCTTGCGGAGCACCTGATGCGCGACCCGCTGCCGAGGGGCGTCCTGCTCAACGTCAATGTGCCCAACCTTCCCTACGGGGAGTTGCGCGGCTGCGTCTCCACCCGCATGGCGGCCTCGCGCTTCGTCGAGACGTTCCACAAGCGGGCCGATCCGCGGGGAAACTCCTATTACTGGATGGACGGCTATCTCGAACCCGAGGGCGATCCCGCCGGCACCGATCTCCACGCCGTGGGCGAGGGATGGGTGTCCCTGACGCCGATCCATTTTGACCTGACCCACGGGGACAGCCTGGCGCACCTCGGCCGCTGGCAACTGACGGGGTCGTAGACGTGCCTGTCCGTGGGGATGGCACGTGGCATCCGCTCAAGAACGGAAGCGCGCCCCCCGCGCCGGCACTTGCGGCGTGGCGGTTCGGGGGGATATTTCCTGCGGGCTCGTGCGTGTCGAACGTGCCGTCTCCACGAAGCTGTCGCGGGCCGGAGGGAGTGGACGATGAGATTTGCGATGCTGGCCGTCATGGCTGCGGCGGGAGCTGTGGGTGCGTCGATCGCCGGCGCCGCCCATGTGCCCGTTGCGGATGACGCGGCGGTTCTCGCGGAGGCGGATGCCGTACTGCGGGGACGCGTCGAGGCCGTTCGTTGCGTCCGCGACGCCGACGGCCGGATCCGCACCGAGGCAGCGGTTGCCGTCCGGGAGACCTTCAAGGGCCGGATGGGCGGCTACATTCTGGTGAGTGTGCCGGGCGGCCGGCTGGACGGGGAGGGGGAAGTCCAAGGTTGCGGACCGCACCCGGACCCGGGGGCCGACTTCGTCATCGCCGGCCGCAAGCGTGCCGATGGCCGTCTGGAGCCCCTGGGCGGGGCCGATGGAATGCGCCGCCTCGCGCCGGATGCCGGGGGTCCGCGGGATCTTCGGTGGGTTCGGGACGGCGGACTGGCACGGCTTCGGATCCTGACGCCGAACGGAGCGGTCGCCGGCGCGGATCTCACCGCATCCGACGGGCTCACCCGCGATGCGATCGACGGCATGTCCACCAACTCGCTCTACGGCGCGGCCAGCCGGTTTCTCGCCTGCGATCGCGGCGAGGCCATTGCCTATCTCGTCGATCTCGACGCCCTGCCCGCCGGCATCACCACCAACCAGGCTCTCACGGCCGTCAGCAACGCCTTTGCCGCATGGTCGGCCGTGACCTCGCTGGTCTTCACGAACGAAGGGATCGCCTCGTTCGGCACGGGAGCCGACCAGGTGGCCACGGACGACCGGCGCATCCGAGTGCAGCTGCACGATCTCCACAACCGGATCGGCGGCGGCACGACGCTGGGAATCGGCGGTCGCGGCTTTCGCTACGATACCAACGCCTTTCCATCCGGAGGGCTTGGTGCGCGGGTCGGCACGAACGAATTCGACGAGAGCACGCGGGGCTATATCGTCCTCGAGCACACGAACACGTCGCTGCAGGTCGTCGCGACCCTCCAGGAAGTGCTCGGCCACGAGGTCGGCCACGTGCTGAGTCTCGCCCACACCAGCGAGGATCCGGACGAGGCGGATCCGGGTCGCAATGAGGCGCTGATGTACTACCGGGCCCATGCCGACGGCCGGGGCGCGGCGCTGGCGACGACTGATGTGGCCCACATCCGGCTGTCCCATCCGTCCGACACACCGCCCTGGTCCTACGACCGCATTCTCGACGTCGTGACCGGCTCGCCGGTGCCGCCGGCGGTGACCGGGGTGAACGAGATGTTCCTGCCCGGCTACGACCTTCAGGGTCTGGCCCCGACCGGGATCCTTGTCTCCGCGTCGACCGGCTCGGGCGACTTCTCGTTAACCAACGGGTGGCTGAGGTTTGTCCCGAACGGCTACTACGATGCGCCGCGGCTTGACCCGGGCGG
>CAYXFW010000351.1:0-3964 GCA_964464305.1 uncultured Verrucomicrobiota bacterium | reverse complement strand
GAACCGTCCAGAACCGTCGAACACGTAAAGATCGTCACTCTGCCCGCATATATTCATCGCCAGCGCGCTGAGGAGCCATATGGATGCTGCAGTCGGGCCGCCGCGGACAAAGAGGCCTGATGCACTTGGGATGCGGCCGATGAGCATGGTTCGGAGCGACACCGCGAGCCCGTCGGGATAAAGTTCGGCCGCATCCTCCTTGGTGTTCCTCGGCCAACGGAACGTCCTTGGGCATACAAGCAGGGATTCCCAATTCGGCACACTGGTCAGGAAGTCGCGGCAAAAGAGCACCGGACCGTAAAGCCCGGGAGCATGAATCCAACACTCCGAATCGTAGGAGCGCCCTTCCGTAATCGATGCCCATGGGTTCTTCCGCCTGCGTCCCGGAAGACGAAAATGACGTTGGGCCGCCCATTCACGCGCCTCGTCACGCGACAGCGCCTTAGCGATCTTCATCCCCATCTCCTTCTCGAATGTCTCGCGTTCATGTGGAAGCAGCAAGGCGCCCCTATTCTCCAAACCTGTATTCCCGAAAGCTCTGGCGGCTGTTGCCATCGATCCGAATGACCGCATTGGCCTTTCCATCCGCACGTGACAACACCGTGTACCAGATGAACTCGTTGCGGTCGTTCATCCGGTCAAGGTCCGCTGTGGCGCCGTCCACGGCTTTGCGCATCGCCTTCTCGAAGTCCTTGGCGACAAAAAACCGTGCAAACCCATCGGCGTTCGTATAGTCGCGCCATGCGGTGTACCCCCACATCGCGGCCGGTTCCGATGGATCGGCAATGTACAGGGTTGTCCGGTCGATAAAGTCCAGATTGTCGAGGGTATTCACCACGTCGTAGAGATCACGGGGGACGTTGTTCTGCGGCGGTGAGGCAAATGCTCCGAGGAGACTGACGATCCTCGGCTGGAAGTTGCCAATGTGCTCGGCGGCAAGCCTCTTGAACACTTTGCACCGCTGGGTCAGCACCACATGATGGATCAAAGAGCACAACCCAACGAGCACCGCCATCATCGCGACAACCCCGAGCATTCTGGCGGCATAGGTTTTCTTTGGAGCGTCCGGTATCTCCTCCTGATTGGTCCTCGACTGGACGAACTTCTTGAAGTCCCGAACCGACTCTTGCATCGAGATGATCACCGCCATGGCGACACCGAAACCGGCCAGCGCCATGCACGATCCAAAGACCCCGTACAGAAACGCCTCCAGTTTGGGGCCAAAGATGTCCCAGTTCAGCGCCGCGTTGAAGATGCCGAGAACAACGAGAACCGCACCGATAGTCAGCAGGATCAACGTGAAGGATACGACCAGGCTCAGCAGTCTGACTTTGGATTTCATGCTTCCTCCTGTCCCACGATGCGGTTCCGCGACGCGCAGATCGCCCGTACGCCGAGCCGGTCTTCGCCCCGCATGGGCGCAAGGATGGCATGGTTCGAAACGAGGGGCAAGGGTTTGGCTTGATGTCGGGGGGGTGTTGCGGGACGCTCGGATGCGGGTGGGACGAACCGGAGGGCGGGACATGAAGACGTTCGCGCGACGGATGGCGGCCGTGATAGCTTTGATCATGATCACGACCTCGGATGCGGGGGCGCGGGATTTCGCGCCGGACGCCACGAACCTGCCGGCGTACACGCTGCCGGATCCCCTGAAGGCCGCGGACGGGAAGGCCGTGACGACGGCGGAGGGCTGGACGAAGTCGCGCCGCGCCGAGGTGCTCGAGCTCTTCCGCACGCACGTGTTCGGGCGCGTGCCGCCGGCGGCGGCGGCCGCCGGCGCCGTGAAGAGCGAGGTTGTCGGGGTCGATCCCGGGGCCATCGACGGCACGGCGACGCTCAAGCGCCTGAAGTTCACCGCGACGCACGGCGGGAAGTCACTCGTCTTCACCGCCTCGCTCTTCATCCCCAACGCCGCGCCGAAACCGGTGCCGGCCTTCATCCTGATCTGCAACCGCGGTGCGACGAACATCGATCCGTCGCGCGTGTTGCGGAGCGATTTCTGGCCGGCGGAGGAGATCCTGGCCCGCGGCTACGCGACGGCCGCCTATCAGGTCGGCGAGATCGACCCCGACCGCAAGGACGGCTACGCCGAGGGCGTGCGCGCGCTGTTCGACGACGGTGCGCCCGCGCCCGACGCGTGGGCGACGCTGTCCGCGTGGGCCTGGGGCGCCAGCCGCATCCTCGACCATCTCGAGACCGATCCGGCCATTGCGAAGGGGAAGGTCGCGGTGATCGGCCATTCGCGCGGCGGGAAGACGGCGCTGTGGGCGGCGGCGCAGGACGAGCGTTTCGGGCTGGCCTGCGTCAACGAATCCGGCTGCGGCGGCGCGAACCTCCTCCGACGCCGGTTTGAAGGGCGCGAGTCCGTCGCGCGCATCAACAAGAACTTCCCGTACTGGTTCAATGCGAATTTCAAGCGCTATGACAACCGCGAGGACGACCTGCCGGTCGACCACCACATGCTCTCCGCCCTCGTCGCCCCGCGCTGGGTGCATGTCGGGAGCGCGGAGGAGGATCTGTGGGCCGACCCGCGCGGCGAATTCCTCGGGCTCGTCCATGCCGCTCCGGTCTACGCGCTGCTCGGGAAGAAGGGCCTCGGCGCGCGGGAGATGCCGCCGATCGGCATTCCGCTGCGCGGCGACGGGCTCGCCTACCACATCCGCGCGGGCAAGCACAACCTCGGGCTCGAGGACTGGCGGCCCTATCTCGACACCGCCGACCGCGCCTTCCGACCTTAGAACGCAGCGTCCCTGAATGGCAGCCCGTGGGCATCCGCCACGGCCTTGTAGACGACGGCGCCGTCGTAGGTGTTGAGGCCCAGGCGCAGGTCGTGCATTTGCCGCATGGCCATGCCCAGCCCCAGATCCGCGAGTTTCGCGGCATAGGGCGCCGTCGCGTTCGTCAGCGCCTGCGTGGCGGTGCGCGAATAGGCGCCGGGCATGTTGGTGACGCAGTAATGGATCGTGTCTTCCTCGATGTAGATCGGATTCTCGTGCGTCGTCGGGCGCGAGGTGTCCGCGCAGCCGCCCTGGTCGATGGCGATGTCGACGAACACGGATCCCGGCTTCATCGCCCGCAGCATCTCGCGGCGGATCAGTTTCGGCGCCTTCGCGCCGGGCAGCAGCACGGCGCCGATCAGGAGGTCGACCTGCGGCAGCACGTCGAGCAGGTTCTGTTCGCTCGAATAGAGGGTGTTGGCCTCGCCGTGGAAGCTGATGTCGAGAAACCGCATCTTCTCGATGTCCACCTCGAGAATGGTCACGTCCGCGCCCATCCCGGCGGCGACACGGCCCGCATTCACGCCGGCGGTTCCGCCGCCGAGGATCAGGACCTTGCCCGGGAGGACGCCGGGAACGCCGCCGAGCAGGACGCCCCCGCCGCCGTAGGTCTTGCTCAGGTAGTAGGCGCCGACCAGCGAGCTCATGCGTCCGGCGATTTCGCTCATCGGCTCCAGCAGCGGGAGGCGGTGGCCGACCTGGACGGTCTCGTACGCGATGCCGGTCGTCTTCGTCCGGACGAGTTCCTCCGTCAGCCTCCGGTCTGCGGCCAGGTGGAGGTAGGTGAAGAGGATGAGGCCCGGCCGGAGGAAGGCGAACTCCGACGGCATCGGTTCCTTGACCTTGAGCACCATGTCCGCCGCCCACGCGTCCGCGGCGGCGGGCACGATCGTCGCTCCGGCGCGCGCGAAGTTCTCGTCGGAGAACCCGCTGCCCGCCCCCGCTCCGCGCTCGACGACCACGGCGTGACCGGCGTGGGCAAGCATGCGCACGCTGGCCGGCGTCGCCGCCACGCGGTTTTCCTTCACCTTCGTTTCCCTGGGCACTCCGATCTTCATCGCGACATCTCCTTGGATTCCGGCGGCGGCATCCCCCCGCCGTTCGTTATGGCCGTCCACGCTGCGGGAAGTGCCCCGGGAAGGCAAGCGGGAAGTGGAGGAGGAGAAGCGAGAAGAGAGAAGGGAGAA
>CAYXFW010000350.1:0-3965 GCA_964464305.1 uncultured Verrucomicrobiota bacterium | reverse complement strand
ACCGGCAGGTGCGTGCGGGTGGGCTGCAGGTACTGGCCGACCGCCAGCACATCGACGTCGACGCCGCGGAGTTCGTCCATCGCGCCGCAAACCTCCTCGAACGTCTCTCCCAGGCCGACCATCATCGCCGACTTGGTCACGCCCGCCGGCGAGATCTCCCGGGCACGGCGGAGGAACTCCAGCGAGCGGTCATGGTCGGCCCCGGACCGGACGCGATCGGTCAGGCGCCGGACCGTCTCGAGATTGTGGCCTAGCACATCCGGCCGCGCCGCCATGAGGATCTCCAGGTTCGACCGGTCTCCGCCGAGATCCGACGGAAGCACCTCGATGCGGCATCCGGGGACCCGCGCGCGGACCGCAGTCACGGTGCGGGCCAACGCCTCCGCCCCGCCATCGTCGAGATCGTCCCGCGTGACCATTGTGATGACCGCGAAGGTCAGCTCCATCGCAGCCACCGCCTCGGCCACGCGGTCCGGCTCCGCCGGGTCCGCCGCCGCAGGCCGGCCCGTCGCCACGCTGCAGAAGCCGCAACGGCGCGTGCAGGTTTCGCCGAGGATCATGAAGGTCGCGGTCCGTCCTGCGCCCCAACATTCGTGCCGGTTGGGACAGCGGGCCTCCTCGCAAACCGTATGGAGGCGGAGACCTTTGACCACGCGCCGCACCGGGCTATCTCCGTGCACCAGCGGCTTACGCAGCCACTCCGGCTTGCCGCGGGGCGCGCCGGGGGCCTTTTCGGATGTCGGATGTGCAACATTCATCGTGCGCAACGTAAGGGAACGGCGGGGGAAGTCAATGCGGGGAGATGAGGTTCACGGTTCGAGGTTCCGAAGTTCACGGTATCACAGTTAACGGTTCGGAGGTTCACGGTTCGGGGGAGGCGTACGGCGGTGCTGTGGGCGGGGGCGGATTACGAGGGGGGGGACGGGGGGGATGTGCTTCGAAGCGCTTGCTTTCCGGGGTCTGTGAGGCATTCTCGGGGAACGTGCGACAGACGAAACGGGGGATGACGCCCATGAAGATAAAACTCGCGGTCGTGACCTGGCTTTTCATGGCCTGTGCGACCGGACGCGCCGGGCCGGGGATTCTGGTCGAGGCGGAGAGCTTTGCGGACAAGGGCGGATGGAGCGTCGACCCGCAGTTCGTGGAGCAGATGGGCTCGCCCTATCTGCTCGCCCACGGCCTCGGCAAGCCCGTCGCCAACGCATCGACCAGGGTCGCGATCGGCACGACCGGCGTCTATCGCGTCTGGGTGCGCACGCGCAACTGGGCCCCGGGCGATTGGGAGGCGCCCGGCCGCTTCAAGGTGCTTCTCAACGGCCGCGCGCTCGACCCGGAGTTCGGCATCTTGGAAGGGTGGACATGGCAGGACGGCGGCACCGCGACGCTCCCGGCAGGCGATCTGCGGATCGAACTCCAGGACCTGACGGGGTTCGATGGCCGGTGCGACGCCCTTTTCCTTTCCCCCGACCCTGCGGTCCGTCCGCCGGACGACCTGAAGGCCATGACCGCGTGGCGCAACGGACTTCTGGGAATGCCCGAGAATCCAACCCCCGCGGGCACCTTCGATGTGGTCGTCGTGGGCGGCGGCATTGCCGGCTGCGCGGCCGCCCTCGCGGCGGCAGAACAGGGATTGAGCGTCGCGCTCGTCCATGACCGGCCCATACTCGGCGGCAACGCCAGCGGCGAGGTCCGCGTGCACGTGATCGGCATCACCGGGTACGCCGACCGGCTGTTGAAGACCATCAACACGGGCCACTGGCCGAACGGCTCATCGATGGCCCTGAGTGACGACGTCCGCCGCCATGCGACGCTCGACGCGGCGACCGGCATCCGGCAGTTCCTGTCGTGGCGCGCCTACGGGGTCGTCACCGAGGGCGGCCGGATCATGCGCGTCAACGCCCGCCATATCGAGACCGGCGAGGCAAGGTCGTTCGCGGCCCCCGCATTCATCGATGCGACCGGCGACGGCTGGATCGGCTACTGGGCCGGCGCGCAGCATCGCATCGGCCGGGAATCGCGCGACGAATTCGGCGAGGGCTGGGAGGAGCACGGCGACCTGTGGTCCCCGGCCGTGGCCGACAAGCGGATGATGGGCGTCTCCCTGCTGTGGAACTCGGAGGCCGGACCGGCGTTGTCGGAATTCCCCGATGTACCCTGGGCCACGGCGGTGGCGTCGACGAATGCCGCGGTGCAGGGCGAGTGGTACTGGGAGTACTCCGACGACCGTCTCGATCCGATCGACCAGGCGGAGGAGATCCGCGACCACATGCTGCGCGCAATCTTCGGCGCGTTCGCCAACGCGAAAAAGCAGTCGCAGTTCGCCGCCCACGATCTCAAGTTCGTCGGCTACATCAGCGGCAAACGCGAGTCGCGCCGGCTGATGGGCGACTACATCTACACGCTGAACGACATGACCGAGGGCCGGAACTTCCCCGACGCGGTGGCGACCGAGACCCGCGAGGTGGATCTCCATTTCCAGCGGCAGCTCAAGGATCCCGCCCTTCCCCACGACTTCCTGTCCACCGCGCTGTTCAAGAAGGTGCCGCGCTACTACATCCCGTTCCGCTCCCTGTACTCGACGAACATCGTCAACCTGATGATGGCGGGGCGCTGCTTCAGCTGCTCGCACGCCGGGCTGGGCGGCCCGAGAGTCATGAACACCTGCGGACAGATGGGCGCGGCGACCGGCTATGCGGCCGCCCTGATGAAGAAACACGGCGCGACGCCGCGCGGCATCTACGAGAAGCATCTCGACGAACTGCTGCGCCTGGTCCGGCCGGATCCGTCGGCCGTGAACCTGGACGACGGAAAGCACGCCATGGAGAACTCGATCGACGCGCTCGCGCCGGGCGATCCGCTGCCGCGCGTGCGCGGTCGCTTCACCGTCGCAGCGGTCCCGCCCGAGCTCCGGGCCGCCGTTCGCGTGGTTCCCTCCCGCGGCGATGCGAGCAAGCCGGGCCGCGCCTATCGCTTCACGGTCAATGCGCCGGTCGATGTCTTCGTCGCCGTCCACGCGCGCGGGGATGCGAAGCTCCCCGCCGGCTGGGAGAAGACCGGGCTCGGCGTCCGCTGGGACCTCGGCACGGACACGGTCCACCGCTGCCGCTTCCCTGCGGGGCCGGTCGCAATCCCCGGCCATCCCGGCCATGCGGGCTCGAACTACGGGCTGCCCCACCTGACCTTTGTCCTGCCCGCCGGGCCCGCCCCCGAAGGCGGGCTCAAGATCACGGGCGCCGGGTTCGCCGAATGAGGTTCCGCGCAAGCGTTGCCCCCGTGTCGCCGGTTGTAGCCGGGGGCGCCGACCCCGGCCTTCCCGCGCGTGGAGGCGCCTGCTTCGCCGGGCTCGCCGCGCCCGACTACAGTCGGGTTGCGATGGTCGCGGTGCTACTGGCGGCGGGCGGCTGCGTCGGCGCGGGTGGCGACCCCGATGGACGCACGGCCGGATGGATCTACTCCTCCGCAACCGGCGTGGAGCCCTCGGAGCTTGTCGAATCGAGGAACTGGCCCGCCCCGGACGGCTTGCCACAAACGCTGGAACTTCGCCGCCGTACGACCGACGGACGGCGGTTCTACGTCTGCCGCGCGTGGCTCGACGTGTGCGGCTCGGCGGAGGCCGTGTGCAAGGCGCATCGGTTCGACGCGCTCTTCCAGGAGGACGGCGCCTTCATCGGCTACCGCGTCGCGCTGGAACATCCGTTCACGAAGGCGGAACACGACCCGTTCCGGCCGCGGGACTACGGGCAGTTGGATGCCATCCTCCGGAACCCCGGCCACGCGCTGGCCGATCTCCCCCCACCCCGCAGGGCGGCGCGGCCCGGCGCGAACGGCGTCGCCGGGATCGACGGCCTCACCGGCGCCACGATCGCCCACTACGCCGGACAGGCGGTGCCGCACGCCTTCTACACCTCCCACGCGGTCTGGCATCTGGTCAACCGGTCGCTACCGCCGGCGCTGCGGGACTGGAC
>CAYXFW010000349.1:0-3966 GCA_964464305.1 uncultured Verrucomicrobiota bacterium | reverse complement strand
CAACGAGACGCTGGACAAGAGCTTCGGCGATTCCATCATTCCTGCGGTGCGGCCGCTGGACCTCTCCAACCGGCCGTGGGAGAACAGCTACAACCGCCCCGTCGATCCCAACGACCCCGTCGAGGACCATCCCTACCTGATGATCAGCGGCCACCGCGGAAAACTGACCTTCAAGATGAGCAACCTCGAGACCATGGACGGCGCGCCGCGAAAGAACTCCCTCCCGTCCACCACGAATCCGCCTCTCGTGAACGAGTATGGATGGCTCTGGCTCAACCGGGACGGCACCCCGACCCGGCTGACGACCAACGTGTACGCGCAACTGATGGGCACGAATACCACGGCGCGCGCACACCGCAAATTCGCCGGCATCGTCCATTTCGTCTATCTCACCTGCAGCTATCCCGGCGTCTACACCGCGGACCATTTCGCGGACGTGCGGCGGCTCCGGCTCGATCCGGCGTTCGCGGACTACATGGGCGAGGCCTTCAAGCCCCTCGGGGTCTACGTGAACTTCTTCCAGCCGTCCCTCCCCGCCGGCACGAACCGGACGTTCACGGTGATGATGGTGAACGACGAGGACGCGCCCGCGGCCGGCACGCTCGCGCTGACGCTCGAAACCCCGCGCGGCCGTGTGGTCGCAAGGGCCGAGATGCCGTTCGAGATCGCCGCGTTGGGCGACCGGTCCCTGGAAATTCCACTGAAGGTGCCGGACGTGACGGGCGCCCACATTCTCAAGGCGGCGGCGCGCGTCGGGGACGGGGATCCGACGCTCAGCCGGAGACGGGTCACGATCGGGGCGGCGGCTCCGGCCGTGCCCTGACGCGGCGCCGCGAATGCCGCGTCAATCGCGCAGGCGGACCGACCACTCGTTGGACGCGTTCTTCTTCAGCCGGAAGGTCTCCGTCGCCGTCTTGCCGCCGGCCTGCACCGTGACCGTGTAGTCGCCGTGGAAGCCGCGCATCGCCACCCCGCCGCGCGAATCGCTGCGCGCTTCCACCACCGTTTTCCAGTCGTGGTGGATCAGCCGTTCCAGAGCCTGGAAGGCCGGTTTCGGGGAGAAGTCCTTTCGCACGAGGCCGGCGTTCCATTTGTCCTCGCCCTTGGCCGCGGTGCCGTCCACCACGTTCCACCACGTGATCGCCTCGATGCGCGGGTGACTGAACCAGAGCCGGTAGAAGTTGCGTGCCACCGCCGCCTGGTCGCGCTCCCCTTCGGGGGAGTTCGGCAGCGCGGGGATGGTGATCTCGGTGATGTGGATGGGGAGGCCGAAGTCGCTGTAGCAGTCGAGCACCTTGAACAGATCGGCCGGCGCGAACCGCTGGCCGGCCAGGACCAGTTTCCAGGCCTGCTCGGAGAAGATGTGCATCTGCATTCCGAACTCGTCCACCCGCGCGCCCCGGTCAAGCATCTCGCGGAGGAGCCTGTAATACGGGCTGTTGCGGCCGTCGAACTCGAGCCATGAGCCGTTGGCCTCGTTGAGCATCATGCGGGCCCCGGCGGGAAACGCCTTGGCTGCCGCGTTGAGCGAGCGCAGCACATAGCCCTCCGGCAGATTGCACCACTTGTCCGCATAGCGATCGCGCTCGCAGGGCTCGTTGACGACTTCCCAGCGCGGGATGGATGTGCCGTAGCGCGCGGCGATTTCCGAGATGCGCCGCTCGATGCGGAGCATGGCCGCCTGCGGATCGTCGGGCCTCCATTTCGGATACCACTGATGCCACACAAGCGGGTGGCCTTTCATGGCGAGACCGTTCTTCGCGCAGAACTCGACCACCGCGTCCGGCGGCGGCCGGCGGTAGATCGGCGGACTGTCCTTCGCGAACCTCGGCTTGCCGTCCTCCGGTTCGAGGTCGGACCAGTAGAACGGAACGGTCGCGGCGTTGAACAACGATCGGAACACGGTCTCGTATTGGCGGTTCATCTCCGGCGAGGGAAAGCCGCCCAGCATGAAGATGTTCGCGCCGAACAGGAACGCATGGCTCGTCTGCTCGATCCGGACGGTCGCATCGGGCCGGGGCAGACCGTCGGAGCCCAGGATGCGCAGCACGGCATCGCCCATGCGGTTGGAGAGGATCCCGGACTGGATCCGGGCCTCCGTGGCCGGGTCCTTCCAGAGATCGTCATAGGGCGAAGCCACGGCCCGGAATGCAACAGCCAGCAGAACGGCGGACAACCGGGATCCGGACTTCATCGGCGCACCGCCGTTTCGTTCGTTGGATGGCGCAGGGCCTCGACGGCGGGAGCGAGAGCGAACCCGAGAATCATGGCGTGCATCTTCCCGCGGGCTCCCGTCGAAGCGGGCGCCGCGAGCGCGGCTTCCATCCGGGCCAGCGCGGGCCGGGCGCGCTCGCCAAGCAACTGAAGTGTCCGCGCCGCATGCACGGCGGCGTCGGACGATCCGCCGGTCAGGGCCTCGCCGAGCAGGTCCAGCGCCCTGCCGGTCTCCCCCGCCGCAACCAGGGCGCCGGCCGCTTCGATGCGCACGGAGGGGGCCGGATCGCCCAGCGCCGTTGTCAGGGCCTCCCTGGCCGCGCCGGTTTCGACGCCGGCCACCCGCAACCCGACAGCCGCCCAGTAGCGAACGGCCGCATCATCATCCTTCAACAGGGCGATCTGTCGCGCGACGACGCCGGTGCGCCCGACCAGGTCGGCGGTCTCGAAGATACGACCGACAGGGATGCGTCCTGCCGCCGCCAGATCGAAGGGGGTCGTTGCCGCGATTCGCGCGCGCAGGTCGGACTCGGGGATGAATCCAAGATCCCGCGTCTGCACAACCCAGCCCGCCAGCCGTTGCCTCATCCGGACCAAGATTTCCCGGTGCTCCGCCGAGCCCGCGAGGTTGTGGATCAGGAACGGGTCGGTCTCCGTGTCGTACAGCTCCTCGACGGCGCGCGTGGGCGAGGCATAGGTCATTTGCGCGGCGTTCAGCTTTCCCTCCCGCGCCAGACGGACGATCTCGCGCCGCATGGGCGACTGGTCCGAGTAGCCCTCGGGCGCGGCGTGAGAGATGTGCGGCAGAAAATTCCGGGCATACAGGAACCGTGCCTCCCGCACGGAGCGCACCGTGTCGATCGCCTCGTCCACGCGGTCGCGCGCGCCCACCAGGAATTCCGGAGCCGGGTCGGCGCCGGGACCGAGGAAGACGCGGCCCTGCATCCCTTCCGGAACCGGCAGGCCCGCCAGACGCAGCACCGTCGGTGCAAAGTCCACGAAGCTGACCAACCCGTCCACGGTCCGGCCCGGGGCGGCCGGCGCGAATGCCTGGAACTTTGCGGGCACGCGGACCAGCAACGGCACGCGGAGACCGGTGTCCAGGGCGAGACGCTTGTGGCGGGGCATTCCGGCGCCGTGGTCGGAGAAGAAGAACACGATCGTGTCCTCCGCAAGCCCGTCCTCCTCCAACTCGCGAAGAATCCGGCCCACGTGGTCGCGGTCCAATAGCGTGATGTTGTCGGCGTAGCGGGCCAGCGTCCGCCGCACCTGCGGCGTATCCGGATAGTACGGCGGCACCGGCGCCCGCGCCGGATCGTGGCGAACTTCCGCGGGCAGGACGCCGAGCCTCTTCTCCGCCGCCTCGTCGGACTCGATCGTCGTCGGGGCCTGGTGGGTTCCCATGTAGTTGAAGACCGCAAAGAACGGCTGCCCGGACCGGCGCCCGCGCCAATGCGCCCGGTTGCCGCAGGCGTCCCACGAGGCCGCCACGATGGCCGGCTCGTCGCTCGTGTTGTAGTCGGTCTTGGACTGGTTCGAGCAGTAGTACCCCGCGGCGCGCAGATGAGACGGAAACCCGGTGATGGCGGAGGGAACGGGGAAATCGGACCGCAGGTGCGGCGTGCCGAGCGTCGTCGCATAGCGCCCGGAGATCAGGCACGAGCGCGCCGGCGAGCATGCTGGCGCGGTGGCGAAAACTCGCGAGTAGAGCACGCCCTCTCGCGCCAACCGATCGATGTTCGGCGTTACCGC
>CAYXFW010000348.1:0-3987 GCA_964464305.1 uncultured Verrucomicrobiota bacterium | reverse complement strand
CGCCGCCGATGACGGCTTCGATGCGGGCCATCGACTTGTTGAACTCCATGCGAACGTCGTCGATGTGGACCAGCGCGTCCTTGATGCGCTCGCGGATGTTGTCATCCGTCCACTCCTCCTCCCGGATGGAGGTGATCTCGTCGAGCATGGCGCGGAACCGCGACCGTGTGGTCTGAAGGAGATCAGCGGTCTGTGTGGCCTTCAGCTCGTTGCGCTCCATCGCCACGAGATTCTGGTTGAGGTGGTCATACAGTTCCTGGCGGCCCTTGACGAAGTCCGCCTGTTTGCGACGGGCCTCCTCGAGCTCGCGCTTCTCCCGTTCGAGGTCATCCTGCATCTGGCGCAGGCGTTCCATCTCCTGCGCGTTCTGCGCGGACTGCTGGTCGATCGCCTGCTTGTGGCGGGCCATCAGCGGGAGGTTGAGGTCGGATACGGACCGGCCGGCTTCGGCGCCGAGGAGGTCCGTATGGGCCGGCGCCGGGTCGTTGCCGGGGCCCATCCGTACCCGGGGCACTTCCTCCCGGGGCGTGTACAGATCCTGGTCGATGAAATCGCGGTTTGGCATGATCGGTCTCCTTTAGCGTGGAATCACCAGCACCTGTCCCGGACGGACGCTGCCGGGATCGGGCAACAGGCCCTTGTTGGCGTCGTAGATCCGCCGCCATGCACTCGAGTCCCCGTACACTTTCACGGCGATCGTGGACAACGCGTCGCCGCTCTGCACCGTGTAGGTCTGCGCCTGGACCACGGCCGGCGCCGGCACGGGCCGGGCGAGCGACGCCGGAGCGCGGGCGGGCGCCGCCGGGGCGGCGACGGCAGCCAAAGCCGCGGAGGACGAACGGGGGCGCGAGGCGGCAGCCGAAGATACCGTGGGCGAGGGTGGCGGGGCCGAGGCGAAATTGCGCACGGCCGCGCTCGCGGAGGCCGCCGCCGCGCCCGCCTTCGCCTGAAGCGCGTTGATCTCCTCCTTCAGGAGCGCATTCTCCTTCTTCAGGTCGGCGATCATGCGGACCGCCTCCGACGGACGGTCCGGCAGGCTGGCCGCATACGAAAGACGTGCGCGTCGGAGCAGTTCCGCCGCGTGTTCCTTCGTCTTGGCTTCCCGTCCGAGCTCCATGTAGCGTTCGTAGTGGTAGACGGCGCGGACGAAATCCTCCTTCGGCTCCTGGTCAAACAGCATCGCCAGTTGCAGGTGGGCCCGCGCCATTCCGGGATTCCGGGCGACCGCCTCGCCGTACAGCCGGATGGCGCCATCCACGTCGTTGGCCTGTTTCAGCGCCAGGGCCCGGCGCATCAGGGGGTGATTCTCCTCACGCGCCTCGCCCGAACCGCCGCCCGCCCCGCAGCCGGCGGCCAGAAGAGCGGCCATCACGGCCGCGATCGCCCCCCGTCGCCGCACGTCTGGGTGCATGGACTGCATGGACGCTTCCTAGCATCCTGCCGCAGATGCGTCAAGGCATGCGCGGACTTTCGGTCGGTTGGCAAGCCCGTTCACAGTCCGGTTGACCCGGCCGTACCGCGCCGTCTATCATGGAGCGAATGGGATCCGCCCGACCGGCGGTCTCCCGGAAAGCGAGCTTCATCCATGTTCGTGATACCGGATATCCGGGTGGCCTTTCCCGTAGCGGATGTCGTGCAGGCCTTCCGCGACAGCAACTTCCTGTCGGGGCAGTTGATCGTCGTCGTCCTGATCGTGGCCTCCATCCTGGCGTGGACCGTGATGGTCTCCAAGTACCGCGAGTTGCAGAACGCGCAGCGATCGTCGGACCGGTTCATCGCGGCCTTCCGGCGCGAGGCGCATCCGCTGGCCATGTTCCTGCGCAGCCAGAAGTTTCCGGAAAGCCCCCTGTACCGGGTCTACGAAGCCGGGTGTACCGCACTCGGTGCGGAGGTCGGCGAGACGGGGCGCGCGCCGGAGCTGCTGCTCGACGAGGACCGCATCCGTCGCATCGAGCTTTCCTCCCTGCAGGTCGAGGTCATCCGGCGCGTCACCGAGCGGACCGTCGCCGACCAGGCCCTGGTGCTGGAAAGCCGGATGGGCCACCTGATGACCGCGGTCAGCGCCAGCCCGATGCTTGGCCTGCTCGGCACCGTATGGGGTGTGCTCGACGCCTTCGGCGCGATGGCCGTCAAGGGTATGGCCAATCTCTCCGCCGTCGCGCCCGGCATCTCGGGCGCCTTGCTGACCACGGTCGTGGGCCTGCTCGTCGCGCTGCCGTCGTCGATCGGCTACAACATGCTCGCCGGACGCATCCGCACGCTGGCCGTGCAGATGGACAATTTCTCCCAGGAATTCGTCGCCGAGATTCAGCGGGCCTTCAGCCGCGGGTGATGCCGTGTCGCGTCGAACCACCATCGTTGCGCTCTCGGAGATCAGGGAGATCAACCTCACGCCGTTGATCGACCTGACCTTCTTGCTCCTGATCACCTTCATCATCACGTTCCCCCTGATCGAGCAGGGCATCCCGGTGAACCTGCCGCGCGGCAAGGCGCTGGATCTTCCGGAGCGGCAGACGCGGACCGTGACGCTCGACCTGGGCGGCGGCCTCTCGCTCGACAAGCAGCCGATCGGCAAGGAGGCCTTTGCCTCCGAGATGAACGCGCTGGGCGCCGCCGATCCCGAGGTGACGATCATGGTGCGCGCCGACGAGGGCGTTGCGTACGGCAAGGTCGCGGAGATCCTCCGTATCCTCCATGACGCCAAGATCGCCCGCCTGGCCCTGGTGCACCAGTCCGACACGCCCAAGTGAGCGCCGTCGCCGCCAACCGCACGTTGTGGGGCAGCGCCTCGGTCCACGGGGCGATCCTCGTGGCGGTTCTCTCGGCGTCGCTGATCCGCGGGTGCATCGTGAACCACACGCCCCGGGAGATCGTCACCTTCATCGCGATGCAGGAGGCGTCCCCGACCATCGCCGATCTCCAGATGCCCCCGATCCCCGAGCCCGCAAAGCCGGAACCCGAACCGGCCAAACCCGAACCCGTGCCGGAGCCCCCGAAGGACATTCCGGAGCCCACGAAGACACCGCCCAAGCCGGTCAAGCCGAAGATCGAGATCAGCAAGGTCAAGATCAAGAGACCTGCCCCCCCGAAGCCGGTGAAGCCCCTGACGGCCGAGGAACTGCGCCGGATCCTCGCCTCCGGCAAGCCGATCGGGCCGGTCGGGCCTCCGGGACCCGTCGGCGACTTTCCCTTCGACTGGTACCTCGCGCTCATCCGCAAGGCGATGTACGACGCCTGGGAGCAGCCCGGCGGGCTCGCGGCTTCCGCGGGGCTGAAGGTGGTCGTGGAGATCCGCATCGCGCGCGACGGCACGATCCTCAAACGGGACGTTCTGCGGACCTCGGGGCATCCGCTCATGGACGAGTCGGTGAACAAGGCGCTGCAGGGCGTCCGGCAGGTTCCGCCGCTTCCGGATGCCTACCGCGGAGCGACGCGCGACATCCAGATCGCCTTCGAACTGACGGACGGCGCCATCTGAGAGGGGTGGGGGAGGTGGGTCATGATGCGGGTTGAGAATTCGGTCCTCGTTCTGGTCGACGTTCAGGAGCGCCTGCTTCCCGCCATGCACGGGAGCGAGGCGCTCGTCGCCTCCCTCGACCGCCTGCTCCGCGGCGCCGCGGCGCTGCAGGTTCCGACCCTTGTGACCGAACAGATCCCCGCGAAGCTGGGGCCCACCGTACCGTCGCTGCTCGTCGCGGCGGGCGGGCGGCCGGTCATCCCCAAGTCCACCTTCAGTTGCGCCGGGGAGGAGGCGTTCATGGCGGAACTCCGGTCCCTCGGCCGGACCCGGATTCTCCTGTGCGGGATCGAAGCCCATGTCTGCGTGTACCAGACGGCGCGCGACCTTCTGGATGCCGGCTACGGCGTCGATGTGGCGGCCGATGCGGTCGCCTCGCGCGACCCGGACAACCGCCGGATCGCGCTCGATCGGCTGGCCCGCGAGGGAGTCGGAGTGACCGGCGTGGAAATGGCGCTGTTCGAACTCCA
>CAYXFW010000347.1:0-3995 GCA_964464305.1 uncultured Verrucomicrobiota bacterium | reverse complement strand
TCGGACGCCGCGGATCGCGCCCTCGCCATCTACGCGCAGGCCCTCGCAGCCTCGCCCGACGACCCTGACGCCCTGCTGGGATCCTCTCGCGCCCACCTCAAGCTCGGCAACGTCGAGGCCGCGCGCACCGCCGCCGCCCGGCTGGTCAGCCTGCAGCCCGAGACCGCGAGCGCCCATCATGCGTTGGCGATGACCGAGGCCGCGTCCAAGAACCGCCGGTCTGCCGCCCGGGGCTTCCAGAAGGCCGTCAGCCTGGAGCCGGACAACCCCACCTATCATCGCGACCTCGCCGTCGCTCTCTACACCCTCGGGCGCAGCGCCGACGCCGCGGATCACTACCGCGAGGTGGTCCGACTGGCGCCGAAGGACGGACAGTCCCACTTCAATCTGGCCGCGATCCTGGTGATGCAAAGGAATCCGCCGCTGGACGAGGCCCGCGCCATGTACGAGAAGGCGCTCTCCCTCGGCGAAGCCCGCGACGAGTCCATCGAGAAGAAACTCGCCGCACCGTAGGACCCGGCAACCGTGCGAACCCTGCCCGTCTTTTTCATGGCCGCCCTCGCGGTCGCGCGGATCGTCGGCGCGGCCGATGACGAAGGCGCCACCCCGGTCGCGGACTTGTCGGGCGAACTCGCGGCCGCCCGCGAGGCCGCGGCGACCGCGGAGACCCGATGCGCCGAGGCCGAGCGCGCCGCCGCCATCCTGCGTTCCCGGCTCGGCGCCGCGGAAGAATCGATCGCCGCGCTTCGCAGCCGCATGTCCGACGAGTCGCGGGCGCGGGCCGACGTCGAGCACGAACGCGATGTGCTCGCCCGCCGGCTCGATCCGATTCACGCCAAGCTCGCCGCCGCCACGGCGGCGGCCGCGGCGGCCGACGCCGAACTCGGCGCGCAGGTCAAGCGGGCGCGCGACGATTCCGCGCAGATCCGCTCGCTGGAGTCGCGGGTCGCAAAGCTTCAGGCTGCGGCGGACAAGGCCGCGGCCGCCCCGCCCCCGCCCGAGGCGACCCGCATGTTGCCACCGACGGCTGGCGACCTTGAGGCCGTCCTCGACGCGCGCACGAGGGAGAACCTCGATCTCAAGATCCGCATCGGACAACTGGAGACCCGCCTCGAGGAAGTGGGTTCAGGAAGCGCGGCGGGCCCGCGTTCGCCGTTCGCCGACGATGCCGGCCGCGGACGCACCGCGCCGGAGACCTCCGCCGACCGGGCGCGCATGAACGCGCTGTTCGAGGGTGAGCGGAGAACCCTGCTGCTCATCCAGTCCACCACCGAGGAACACCTCGACACCGCCCGCAAGGAACGGGATGCCGCCTTGCGCGATCTGAAGGCTGCGGAGAAGCGGATTGCAGACATGGGGAAGACCCTGGCCCGGCGCGACACCTCGGCGGCCGAGGTCCTGGCGCTGGGCAGCGATCTGGAGAACGCCCGTCGGGAAGCCCGCGAGGCCCACGACCGCGCCTCCGCCATCGCCCGCGACAAGGCGGCCACTGCCCGGGAGGCGGACCGCATGCGCGACGATCTGGCCCGGGCGAACAAGGAAATCGAGATCTTGCGAGGGAAGCTGAAGACCGCCGAGGCCCAACCGGTCCCGCCCGCCGCCACGGAACCACCCCCCGCTCCCAAGGCGGAGTAGCTCTCCGGACAGGCACGGGATTAGAACTGCGACAGGTACCGCAGGTCGTTCTCGTACAACATGCGGATGTCGGGAATCCCGTACAGGATCATCGCCATGCGCTCGATGCCCATGCCAAAGGCGTACCCGCCGACGCCGTGGTGCGCGTAGCCGACGGCCGCAAGGACGTTGGGGTGGACCATCCCGGCGCCGGCGATTTCGATCCATCCGCTGTGCTTGCAGACGCGGCAGCCCGTGCCGCCGCACACATGGCAGGAGAAATCCACTTCCACGCTGGGTTCCGTGAACGGGAAGAAATGCGGCCGGAAGCGGACCTTCACTCCCGGGCCCATCATCTCGCGCGCAAAGTGGGTCAGGTCGCCCTTCAAATCCGCCAGCGAAACCTCCCGGTCGACAAAGAGCCCCTCGATCTGGTGGAAGTTTGCGCTGTGCGTCGCATCCGGCGTGTCCCGCCGGTAACACCGCCCGGGAGCGATGATCCGCACGGGCGGCGTGTGCGTCTCCATGTAACGGACCTGCACCGGCGAGGTGTGGCAACGCAGCAGGTCGCCGTTGGACAGGTAGAACGTGTCCTGCGCGTCCCGCGACGGATGGTCCGGCGGCGTGTTCAACGCATCGAAGTTATTCCGGACCGTCTCGATGTCCGGCCCCTCGGCGACGGTGAATCCGATGGACCGGAAGATCTGGATCGCCCGCGCCGTGATGGCACTGACGGGATGCCGGGTTCCGAGTCCGCGCCATTCGCCGGGCATGGATTCGTCGAACCCCACTGCCGGCTGTGCCGCCGCGACCGCCTCGATCGCCGCCGCACGCACCGCGATCGCGGCCTGCACGGCGTCCTTGAACTCGTTCACCGTGCGCCCGTAGTCCCGCCGGGCCCCGGGCTCGATGTCCTTGATCCGGGTCATCAGCTCGGGCACGAGCCCTTTTCGACCCAGGTACTTCAGCCGGACGGCCTCCAGCGCCGCCGCATCGGCAGCACCGGTGGCCTCCGCCAACGCCGCATCCAGCGCGGCCGGAATCTGTCCGGGTACGATCGGATCGCTCATGGCACAGCCATTCCGCCGGGGACGCGGCCCCGGCGCACGGACCTGCGCTTCATGCCGGTCCTACAGCCCGAGCGCTTTGCGGCGCTTCTCGACGAAGGCTTCCCACTCCGCGCGCTGATTGGCCTGCAGCAGTGCGCCGCGAACCTGTTCGCGCGCCTGCTCGAAGGTCATCGGCCCGGCCTTGCGGGCATCGACGCGACGGACGAGCCACACCGCGCTCTGCACGCCGAACGTGCGGCCCTCGCCGACCCGCAGGGAGGGAAGAGCCTTCCACACCTCGGGCACGATCTCGCGCTCTGTGACCCACGCCTCGCCGGCGCCGGACGCGAGCTGCCGGGCACCCGCCGTCTTCAGGGCGGCCGCGTCGGGCGCCGCCATGCCGGCCGCCGTCTTCAACGCCGCCACCGCGGTGGCGTTGGAACTGTCGGCGGCGAAGATGTCGAGTTTGAACGCCTCGGGCATCACCCAGCGATCCTTTTCCTTCTTGAAGGACGCCTGGATCTCGGCATCCGTGGGCTGCACGGCCTGGCGGCCGATATCCTGCTGCAGCGCCTGAAGAAGAATCTGGTGGCGGGCCCTCGTCATGGCCTGCTGGACGTCGACCCGCTCGGTCAAGCCGCGCCGGGCCGCTTCCTGGGCAAGTTCCTGTTCGATGACGCCGGTCACGTAGCTCCGCTGCATGTCCGCACTCTGGGCCAGCGCGTTGACCGCCTGGCCTGCCACGGCTCCCCGCAACAGCTCCGTGGCGACCGCCTGATCCAGGAAGTGCCCCGTCTGCTGCGCCGAAGCGGCAACCGCAAACGCCCCTGCCATCACCGTCACAATTCCGATCCTGTTCATGTTCACCTCGTGTTTGGCCGCATGCCGACGCGACCCATGAATATGCCCCAGCCCCGGCCCGGTGTCGAGGACCACGTTCCGGCCACCTCAGGCCAGCTTCGCCAGATCGGCGATCCGCACCGGCTCCTTCCGGTCGATCGACGTGTACCCGGCGATGCCGACGAGCGAACTCATCAGCCCTGCCCGCATCCCAGCCCTCTGCTTCAACGGATCGGCGGCCGGGGGACGGAAAATCATGTCCCGGATGCGCGTGTCGGCCCCCCCGTGATCGCCCGCGGCGGACGTGATCGGGATGACCGCGGTCGTCCCGTCGATCTTCGTCAGCCGCAGTTCGGATTGGGCGGTCACGGGCCAGGGCTGCTGGCCGTAGTTTCGCAGTTCGATGCGGCCCTTGCTGCCGTTGATCACAACGAACTGCCCCTCGTACGGCGCGGCGGCGTTGAGCGAGTAATTGACCAGGACTTCGTTGGC
>CAYXFW010000346.1:0-3996 GCA_964464305.1 uncultured Verrucomicrobiota bacterium | reverse complement strand
CCGGCGTGGGATGTGCACCGGGGCGCCGGCATCGTTGTGGGCATCGTGGACGACGGCGTGGAGTACACGCATCCCGACCTGAGCGGCAACTACAGCACGACCCTGGACTACGACTTCAACGAGAACGATGCGGACCCGAGGCCGAGCCTGCTCAACGTGGACACCCACGGAACGCAGGTCGCGGGTGTCGTCGGCGCCCGCGGAGGCAATTCCCTGGGCGTGGCCGGGACGGCCTACCAGGCGACGCTCGCGTGCCTGAAGGTGCTCGGCGACGCCGCGACGGACGACCAGGAAGCCCAGGCGATGGCGTACAACAACAACGCCATCCATGTGAAGAACAACAGTTGGGGCACGCCGGACGACGGGCAATCGCTCGAGGGACCCGGACCGCTGACGCAGGCGGCGCTATCCAACGGCGTGACCTCGGGCCGCGGCGGCCGGGGCGTCGTCTACGTGTTTTCCGGCGGCAACGGGCTCGATGTGGCCGACGATTCGAACAAGGACGGTTACGCGAATTCCATCCATGTCATCGCGGTCGGCGCCATCGACGACACCGGCGTCCAGGCGTACTACAGCGAGCCCGGCGCCAATCTCACGGTTTCCGCGCCCTCGGGGGACGGGCTGGCCCAGGCCGGCATTTCCACCACGGACATTACGGGGGAGAACGGCGAGAACATGAGTTCCGTCGCCGACGACTACACGGACCGCAACTACACGAAGCACTTCTCCGGCACGTCCGCCTCGGCGCCGGTGCTGTCCGGCGTGGTCGCGCTCATGCTCGGGGTCAACCCCGATCTCGGATGGCGCGACGTGCAGGAGATCCTGATCGCCTCGGCACGACGGAATCACGCCGCGGATACCGATTGGGCCACCAACTCCGCCGGCTACCGGTTCAATCACAAGTACGGCGCCGGACTCGTGGATGCGGAGGCTGCGCTCGGACTGGCGGCGATATGGACCAATCTGGGGCCGCGGGTGTCCGTTGGTTCGCAGCAGACCGGCTTGGGACTGGCGATCCCGGACAACTCCAGTTCCGGTGTGACACGGACGTTCAACTTCACCACGAACGGTTTTCGCGTCGAGCGGGTTGCCGTGACCCTGAACGCCTCGCACGTCTACCGCGGCGACCTCGAAGTCATCCTGACCTCGCCCGCCGGCACGGTCAGCCGGCTGGTGGGGCAGAGCTTCGACGGTGGCAGCAACTATGTGGACTGGACGTTCACATCCGTCCGGCACTGGGGCGAGTCCGCGACCGGAAATTGGACGGTGCGCGTGGCGGACCGGATGGCTGGCGACGTGGGCACGCTGAACTCCGCGGCGGTGCGCCTGTACGGCTCCGTCGTTCCCGGCGCGCGTGTGGCGTCCGCCGGCGCAACCCTCACCGCGGAGAGCCTGCTGCCCGCCAACGCCGCCGTCGATCCCGGCGAGACCGTCACGGTCAGCGTGGGACTGAAGAATATCGGGAATGCCTCCGCCACGAATCTCACCGCCACCCTGCTGGCCCTCGGTGGCGTGTCGGCGCCCAGTGCGGCCCAGAACTATGGGACGCTGTCGGCAGGCGGGGCGACGGTGTCGCGTTCGTTCTCGTTCAAGGCCACCGGCGCCTGTGGCGCCGGCGTGACGGCGCTGCTCGCGCTCCACGACGGTGCGCGGTCGTTGGGCGTGGCCTCCGTGCCGATCGCGCTTGGCCGCATCGCCACCAAGAGCTTCAGCAATACAGGCGGCATCACGATCCCCGCGGTGGTCGGGGATGGCACCCCGTCGCCCTCGACGATCGCGGTGACCGGAATGACGGGCCGCCTGCAGCGGATCACTGTGCAAGTCAGCGGCGTGACGCACACCTGGCTCAACGATATTTCCACCGCGTTGGTGGGGCCCGGCGGTATGCGGATTCTGCTGCAGGACGCGGCGTCCGCCGTGTCGGTGTCGGGCCTCAACTGGGTCTTCGACGGCGATGCTGCAACGTTCATCCCGGGTGGTGTCAGCGCGTCCGGAACATTCAAGCCCGTGGACTTCTATGACGCCTGGCCGCCTTCGGCTCCCGAGGGCGAGGACGCCTACACGCTCAGCGAGTTCCTCGGACGATCGCCGACGAATACGTGGGGTCTCTATGTGCGTGACTGGAGCGACGAGGATTCCGGGAGCATCGGCAGTTGGGGGCTGACGCTGACCACGATGGACTGTGCGGACAACGTGTTCCTGGAGTCGTCGTCGGTCGCCATCGACGAAACGAACGCCGTCCTTGCGGTCAAGGTTCTTCGGACCGCAGGCCGGGACGGCGCGGCGACCGTGAACTACGCGACGGCCAACGGAAGCGCGGCGGCGGGGCAGGACTATGCCACCGCGGCGGGGGCCTTGACCTTCGCCGTCGGTGAAACGTCCAAGACCGTGAACGTCACCCTCGGCAACGACAACTCGTGGGAAGGAAACGAGACCTTCACCTTCCGGCTCACGAGCGCGAGTGGATATGCGACCCTGGGGTCCGTCACGTCCGCCGTGGTCACGATGCGGGATGGCGACTACGATCGCGACGGAATGCCCGACGATTGGGAGACTGCGAACACCCTGGCATGGGCCGACCCGAACGACGGGACCGGGGATGCGGATGCGGACGGCCTGCCGAATGTCGCCGAGTTCGTCGCGGATTGCGGGCCCCGGAACGCCGCGTCGTATCTCGGACTCACCGGGATCCGATTCACCAACGGATGGGCGCGCGTGGAATGGGTGGGCGGGGTTCTGTCCCGGCAGTGGCTGGAGTGCCGCACCAATCTCATGGAGGTGGGCGACACGTGGCGGCCCCTGTTGACCAACCTGCCGCCGACCGCGGTCTCCAACGCATTCCTCGACAAAGGGGCCACCAACGGGCTGCCCTTCTATCGGGTCCGGGTCCAGCGGGACTGACGGGGCGCGCGGCCGGGCCGGATCACATGAGGTGCATCTCGGTATCGAGCAGCACCCATCGCGGGGTTGCGACGAGAAACTCGCGGATCTCGGCGATGCGGCGTTCCACGACATCCTTGGTCGCGGCGACCGTGACAAACGCCAGTTCGGCGGACTGCCAGAGGTCCTGGGCGCCGACCTCTGCGACGCTGACGTTCATCTGCGAGACGACCCGGTCCTTGAAGCTGCGCAGGACGGATCGCTTGTCCTTCAGCGAATGCGATTCCGGGATGCTGACCCGGGCTGTGAGCAGGCCGATGACCATGGAAACCGTCCTTCCGCCGCGTCCCCGGCATGGACCGCGAACCGTCCCCGACTCGCGGGTGCGGCATCGATATCAGGCTGTCGCTGTCAAATCAACCTGGAACCGCGACACCCGGGAACCGCGGCAGTCCGGCTGCGCGAGACCGGAAACGTGCCCGCCTTCGGCGCGGACTCCAAATCATCGGCCCAAAATTTGGCCGGAATTGCGGCGGCTTGACATGCAGTTTCCTGATGCCCAATCGGTTGCAATAATCTTCGTCATCATCGCGGCTGTTTAGGCCTGATTCTCTTCGAAGGCCACAATATCTTGTGACTTCCGTTTGACACGGCCCCATGGATTGTTTTTCATTCCCCGGTTCACCGGAGTTGAACCGATTCGAAACGGGATTCAAACGGGGGTTTCCGGGGCGGTTTTCAGGAGGGCGCGAACGTGACCGAGCGGAATGAGATGTTCAACGGGTTTCGGAAACGGGACGGCACCGTGGTTCCGTTCCGGCGCGGGAAGATCGAGAAGGCGATCCGTCTCGCAGCCGATGCGGTGGCGCGGCGCGAGGGCGCGGTATTCAGCGAGGACCTGGCGACGCGCATCGGCGATCGCGTGATGCGTCAGTTGGACGATCCACGCAGCGAGTACTACGTCTATCCCGATGCGCAGGCGCAGCGGGTGCCGGAGATCGAGGACGTGCAGGATCTGGTCGAGATCACGCTGGCCGAGCAGGGATGCACGTCGATCGTCGCGGCCTACAAACGGTACCGGAAGCAGCGTGACCTGGCGCGGCGGAAGATCCGCGT
>CAYXFW010000345.1:1814-4019 GCA_964464305.1 uncultured Verrucomicrobiota bacterium | reverse complement strand
CGATCGCCCGCTTGATGCCCTCGGCGGACCCGCCTTGGACCGGGGTGTTGACCAAGCCGGTGAACCGCTCCCATTCATGCTCCGCGTCGACGGGCAGGATCCGCCGCCGGCCGGCGACCGTCCGGACTTCCGCAGCCCCCTGCTTCGCGGCCTGCCGGGCGACGGCGTGCCACGCTTTGAGCCCGGCGTAGGCAGAGAAGAAGCGCCGGTGGATCTCCCTCGCACGGGCAACATCGAGTGCGATGCCGTAGGCCGTCTGGGCGTAGGCGACGAGCCCCGACGGACTCTGTCCGTAGAGAAGGCCGAAGTTGACGGCCTTGGCGAGCTGGCGATCCTCCTTGGTCACGGCCTCCGGATCCTTGCCGAGGACCGGCGCGGCGGTCTGCCGATGAAGGTCGGCGCCCCTCCGGTACGCCTCGATCATCCGTTCCTCGCCCGCGATCGCCGCCGCCAGACGAAGCTCGATCTGCGAGTAGTCGGCAACGATCAGCTTCGACCCTGGCCGCGCAGCGATCGCATTCCGGATCGGGCCCCGGCCGATGTTCTGCATGTTAGGGCCACAACTGCTGAACCGGCCAGTCGCCGTCCCGGTGGGCTCGAAACGGCCATGAATACGCCCATCACGCTCGATGCACGCGAGGAGCGTCTCGGCTTGTTGGACGCGCTTCTGGGCGGTCCGCCATTCGAGGATCGGGGGCACATAGACCCTGTCGCCTGTTGCGAGGAGGCATTCCTCGCCCGTCGCCTTGACCGCAATCCCCACGGCCGCCAGGGCGGCCATCAGTTGCTGCTTCGACGCCGGATTGAGATCCGGCCTCTTGAACGCATCCCGCAGGCGGCGAAGTGCGGCTTGCGTGGCCTCCTCCGCGGCCGCGCGGTAGTCTGTCAGGGCCCGCCGGTCCACGGGAACGCCTCGTGCCTCCATGTCGACGACATGGGGCAGCAACTCCATTTCCGCGCGGTACACATCGGAGAGGCCGGCGGCCTCCAGTTCGATCGCAAGGAGGTCGTGAAGCCTGTGAAGATGCGCCACGTCGTTGGCGCAGTAACGCAGTTGCTCCTCCGTCAGGAGCATCCCGCCCCAGTCGGATTTCCCGAGCACCTTGGGAAGATCGACAGCCAGGTGCCGTTTCAACAGGGCGCCCAGATCGTTGGGCGCGCCGGCGCCGTTGGTCAGCAATCGGCTCGCCGTCATCGTGTCGAGCACACGGGGCAGGGAGAGGCCGCACTTCACCTTGAGCCAGAGCGAGTCGAACTTCACGTTATGGCCCAGAACCGTGCCCGACGAGAGAACCCCGGCCAGGGGCCCGAGATCGCAGCCGAGGGCGTGCAGGTCAAGGATCCACGGCGCCACGCCCGGGATGGCGAGGGAAAGGACCCGGATGTCGCCCCGCCACGGGTTCAGCGCGGCGTTGCCGCAGGTTTCCAGGTCCAGCGCCACAGGCTCATCGGAAATCGCGATTCGTTCGGCAATGTCGCCGAGAGTGTCACGGTCCGTAATCAGACCGGGCGACGCCGCGGTCACCGTCATTGTTGGTGCCGCAGCCTCCTCGGCCCGGACTTCGTCCTCGGCACCCTGCCGCTCCTGCATGGGTTCCGGCGGCGGCGGGTCCGGGGCGGCATCCCCGGTGGGGGCATTTCCGAAGAGACTCTGCAGGAATTCCGTTGTACGGCCCGGTCCGGATGTCCCGGGGTCCACACGCGAGAACTGGTACGTGTGATTCGTAGAGCGGCTGGATGTGGCATCGCGCCCGAGACGGATGCCGCCCAGAATGCGCCCCGTGAACTTCGCCAGCATCGTGCCGAACCGGGTGACATCCGGACGCTTGTCCAGGTCGAGCCAGGGGAACAACTCGTTGCCCTCCGCGCGCATGATCTCGTAGATCCGGTCCTTCTTGACCCACTCATCTCCGAATGCCTCGTGGGCCAGAAAGAAGAGGCTCTTCATGTCCGCGGTCTGACGGTCGCCGTCGATGGAGGCGCCTTCGTCGGGCATGGGCAGGCAGGGGTCGCCGAGCCCGGCGGCGGCCATGATGCCGCCCACGGTGCGCGCCCACAGCGGGAAGCTCGTAAAGGGCGTGGGGCCCGCCGGCCGACCCTTGAGATCCCAGTTCCGCACCAGCGCCGCAAGGGCCGACACGATCCGGTCCCGGTTGCTTCGGACCCAGCCGTGCAGGTCGGGCTGCCTGAACCTGCGTGCATTGG
>CAYXFW010000345.1:0-1804 GCA_964464305.1 uncultured Verrucomicrobiota bacterium | reverse complement strand
GTCCTCCTCCTCGTAGTGAAGAGCGACGATGCGGCAGCGATTCGCGAAGTCCGCCGTATAGGTCAACCCCGTGTTCGCCGACAGGCTCAGTTCAAGCTCGTTGGGGATCGTGACCTCGGTGTTCTCTCCGAGCAGCCGGTCCACCCAAACCTCGGCCGTGGCCAGCATCTCGAACGCGGCGTTGTCGATGTGGCCCCGGCAGTTGGCCATGTGGAGACCGCGGCGGCCGGATACAAGGGCGGATGTGAACTTCTTGCGGCTCTCGGGAACATCGGAATTGAGCGGCGCATCCTCCCGGCAGCGGCCCTCGAACACGATCGCCACCAGGTTGGCCATGTAGTCCTTTCCCGCGCGCTCGCGATTCGCCTTGTAAAGGAACACGGGCGTGCGGGCGTTCCAGTGTCCGTACAACCCCCGGCAAAACGGGGTGATCATGGCGGCGAGCGCATGGACCACGCTTTGAGCATCCTTGAAGCAGAACTCCTCGTAAATCCCTCGAAAAAGCCGCCGGGCCTCCTCGATCGGCATCTCGCCGATGGCCGGCGCCGAAGGACTCAGATAGGTAAGGAACTCGGGATCGTAGCCGGGCCGGGGATACCGGATGCGACCCTTGTCATCGCGAATGGGAATCGGGACGTCGAGGATCCGGTCGATGCGGGGGAGCGCCTCGCGAAACTGCGGAGCCGCCAACATGATCTCGGCCGTGGCTTTGAGCATCGACGCGGCGTGGAATTCCTGCTCGCCCCGTTCGTCCTTCTTGAGAATCCCCACTTCCGCAAACCGCTCCGTCAAAGTGATGGCCCGGGCCGGTTTCACGGTCGCGAAGGCGACGGCTGTGTGCCTTGGCGCGATCTGAACGTCCCGGATCTCGACGACCTGGTCATGTCGCACGAACAGACGGTCGGGCCGTTCGCTCGGTCCCAGCATCGCGCCGGCCTCCGCCGCGAACGTGGATTGCGGTCGGTCGCGACCGGGAAGAGGCAGCCGGGGGCGCCCGTCGGGCGACGTCTGGCCCTCCTCCCAGATGCGCTTGCGGGAACAGTGCAGGTCCACGATGCCGGGCATCTGGGACTCGGCCCAATCAAGGAACGCGGATATGTCCTTGTCCGCGTGACTGGCATGAAGGCACTTGAAGGCGGGCATCTTCCGGGGACCGGGCTGGAAGACCACCGTGCTGCTTCCGTTGCATCCCTCGCCATGGCCGCTGTGTTCGTCGGACCACGGACAGCGGATGGCGTGTTTTCCCGACTCGGCATCGACCTCCCGTTGGTAGATGCCGGCCTGCTTTGCGACACCGACCAGGTCGAGGGATGTGAGATCGCCGTCGTAGTGAACCCACCAACGCCGGCCTCGAAGGGGATCGACATTGCGGGTCCTGGGGCGCATTGCGATGTGGAAGATGCGGCACAGCTCCCCCCAAGGGATCTCCGGGATGGCGCCGCCTCGCATCCAACGGTACTTGTGTCCGGAGGGGTGAACCGACGGGGTTACGGTGACGTTTCCGGCCAGAAACACCTCGGCGGTGACGGCCTCGTTCAGCTTGCTGACGAACTTGCCCCCTTTGCCGGCCTGCTCGACGGCGGCGGACGGCACGTCGGGGCATCGCACGTGATAGTGCAGACCGCCGCCGGTGCGTTCGACCGGGACGGTCGCCATCTCCGGGTGTGTGGCGTCCCATTCCTCGGCGCTCTGGCCTTGATTCGCCTTGGAGTCCAGATCGATGACGACGCAGGGAAGTCGGCTCATGATGCCCAGGTTGGACCGGGATCCATCGCCGAACCACTTTGCCAGAAATGCGTCCGTG
>CAYXFW010000344.1:256-4019 GCA_964464305.1 uncultured Verrucomicrobiota bacterium | reverse complement strand
CACGTTGATCGCGTAGTAGCGCTGCATGCGGCCACCGATGCCGTAGGCGCTCGGCGCGGCGAAGACGATCTTCCTCTCCTGCGGGTCGAGCGACGCAATCCGCAGCCCCTCTTCGTACCAGTCGTGCGTCCAGTACCCGCGGAGGATCGCCTCCTGCGGCTTCGCCCAGCGTGCGTGGCGGTCGCCGTGGTAGAGGAATGCGCCCGGGCGGCCCTTGGGGTTCTTCGCGTCGCGCTTCGCGCCCGAATCGACCGTCTTCCCGATTGTCCACCAGCCCTCGTTCGGCCAGCGGGCCAGCGTCATGATCCGGTCGTCGCAGACCAGCCCGGGCAGCGGAGGCTGTCCGCGGTAGACGTCCGGTATCTTCCCGAAATTCGTCGCGCCGGCGGCCCGGAGATCCGCCTGCATCACGCGCCCGCGCGCGGCGGGGTCGAGGCGGGCCAACGTCGCGGCGGCCGCGACGGGCGTCCACGCGGTCACGCGCCGGCCGCCCGAGATGCGGACGGCGCCGGGCCGGACCGCGCGATACACGACCGGGGCGTTCGACGTGCCCCCGTCCGCCGCGCCGAGTTCGAAGCTGCGCGGGAGTGCGTAGGTACCGGCGGCGATCTCGACGACGATCCCCTCCGGCGCGAGCCCGGCAGTCTTGAGCCTGCGCACCTCGTCCCGCGCCCGCTCAAGCGTCGCGAACGGCGCCGACACACCCTCACCCGCTTCGCGGCCGTCCGGCGCCACGCGCACGACGACCGGCGCGGCGCCGGCCGCACTGCAGGACACGAAGACCGCAAGAACCGCTCCGAGAGTGCGCATCGTCTTCTCCTTTGCGGCGTCCATGCCACCGCGAAACGGCCGCCCCGTCCATGCTCGCCGAGGATCGCGCCGGCCGCAAGAACGAACCCGCGTGTGCGATTCCCACGGGATTATGGGGCGACCGTACCGTGGCGGCGGAGGTCCACCTCCGCCGCGCGCCGAGGCGCGTCAGCCGGCGGGGGTGGAGACGCTGAAGACGGCGCGGTGGGTCACGGACTCGCCGGGCTGGAGCACCGGGATCCATTCGCCGCGTTCCCAGCTTGGTTCCTTCAGATGTTCGTAGGCGCCGAGCCCGCGCGTCCAGGGCTCGATGCAGACGAAATCGGATCCGGCGGGCGAGTACAGAAAGAACAACTCGAAGGTGGGGCCGAAGTCCACGTGAAGAGCCCGGCCAGCTTGGCGGTCGACGAGGGACATCCGGCTCCCGGTCGGCCCGGCGAAGGCGTGGTCATAGTCGACCCCGGGCTGCAGAGCCGCCACCCCGCCGGCATCCTCGGACTCGCCGGTGAGGAGCACCGTGCCCTCCGTGAGCAACAGTCGCTTCCGGAAAGGCAGATCCACGTCCACCCCTTCCCGCCGTGGATTGGAGATCCTGAAATAGGGGTGGTAGCCGAAGGCGCAGGGCGCGGGTCCGGCGGAACGGTTGACGATCACGGCCTCGAGTTCAATCCGCCCGGGGGTCATCGTGAACCGCTGGGTCATCGACAGATCGAACGGATAGTTCGCCGCGCGCACCGTCTCCGGCACGCCCAGCTCATAGGCCACGGCAATCCTGCCGTCGGAACGCTCGTCGCGCACCTTGGCGAAGTGCGAAAGAAACACGATGCCGTGCGAGGGCATGAAGCAGGTCCCTTCCCGGCCGCGGATCCGGTACACGCCCGTCACCGGCTCGCCCGAGGAATGGTCGTAGGTGCGCCCGACGGACGGAAACAGGATCGGGTTCCCTCCACCGGTGATCTTGAATGCCGCCGTGGGGAGGTTCGGAGGGCAGTACATCAGCTCGATGCCGTCCACCTTCCACGAGAACAGATTGCACCCCCACCCCGGCGCAATCGCGCACGAACATCCGTCCCCGAGTTCATATTCGTCGATCAGATCCATACCCGCACAGCCCCCGAGATGCGAGCCCACGATACCGGGGAACCAGGGCTGCGACAAACCCGACGGATCCTATGCCGAAGCCGGCAGATTGAATCGACAGGAGCCGTTCGGTGTGCTATGTTGCCCTATCGCCTCACATGCAGCACGTCGCCGGACCCATGACCCATGAGACGAGGTTTTGCGAGAGCCTCGGCGGAGAAGAATGGGACCGCGCAGACGAAAGGGCCCGCAGCCATGAATATCACGACTTCCGAACTCCTGAGCGCGTTTTCGGCGACGGGCCTGCTGGCCGAGATCGTGGGAGCGGAGCGGGTCTTCAACCGCATCGCTGCCATTGAAGACGGCGGAACCGGCGACCTCGTCTTTGTGGACAAGGAGGAATACGCGGCCCGGGTTCGGGAGCGCCGCCCGTCGGTGGTGGTGACTTCCGGTTCCCTGAAGGAGTTGTTGTCCGGGCTCCCTGAAACCACACTGGTGATCGCGGCAAATGTCAACCTGGCCCACGCGCTGATCAAACAGAAGTACGGCGCCCGACAGTTCGAACGAGCCGATTGGCCCAGAATCCATCCCTCTGCGGTCATCCACCCCGCGGCGGAGATCGCCTCCACGGCCTCCGTCGAGCCGATGGCCGTCATCGGAAACCATGCGCGGATCGGCGAACGCGTGCGCGTGATGTCGGGGGCGGTGATCGAGCATGATGCCACGGTGGGCGACGACACCATCGTCCATCCCAACGCGGTGATCGGCTACGGCTGCACGGTCGGGCGCCAGGTGGTCGTCGGCGCCGGAAGCGTGATCGGATCCGAAGGCTACGGGTTTGCCCAAGACAAGCGCGGCAAGAGCCACCCGATTCCGCAGACGGGAATCGTGGTCCTTGAGGATCGCGTGCGGGTGGGAGCCAACTGCTGCATCGACCGTGCGGCGTACCGCACGACGCTGATCGGCGCGGGCACCAAACTCGACAATCTCTGTCATATCGCCCACAACGTCAGCGTGGGCGAGGATTGCCTGCTGACCTCGATGCTCTGTGTCGCGGGGTCGACGCGCATCGGCAACCGCGTGATGACCAGCGGGCAGACCGGGATCCTGGACCATGTGACCGTTTGCGACGATGTCGTGCTGGTGCATCGGGCCGGGGTGACCAAGGATATCACGACTCCCGGTGTCTATGCCGGGGCTCCGACCGCGCCGCTGCAGGAGTACATGCGCGCCACCGCGGCCGTCCGCCGGATTTCCGATCTGCGCAAACGAGTCGCGGCCCTCGAAAAGTCCTGACCATCTCCGGGCTTGCCGCGGCGGGCGGATTCAAGCAACGTCCGGCTATGACAACGAAGGCAGGGTCCGCCCGAGACCCCATGGTCGTCCCTCCGCCCGGCCGTCTGCGGGGCGGGCGTTTTCGCGACGCAGGCCGATGCGCGGGAGCGGTCCTGTCCGCCGGGTTCTGTCTGCTGGCCGCCGGCTGCGCGCGGGAGCGGGCGTCGTCGTCCGTGCCGGAGGGATTGGCGGTGGCCGCGGTTCCGCCGCCGATGGGTATCGTCGAGGCGGATAAGCCGGACCGTTCCGGATGGCCCCGGATTGCGCCCCGGCCGCAGCCCTCGGTCCCCGAGGGCTTCACGGAGGTTCCCCGCGCACCGGAACCGGCGTCGCCCGGTTTCAGCGCGGCCGAGATGTCGCGGGGGTTTCTGCTCTTTTCGCGGCCGATCGTCCGGCCGGTCTACGACACGACCGTGCCCGCGGGCGACGAACGCGTGGACGGCCTCTCCGCCTTCGCCACGCCGGGCGAGTACGAGCCCCTGACGTTCGCGGTTCATGCGACAAGGGATCTCGTCAATCTTCGGGCCGAGATTTCGCC
>CAYXFW010000344.1:0-246 GCA_964464305.1 uncultured Verrucomicrobiota bacterium | reverse complement strand
GGCGGCGACCGGGCGATCGGGCCGGAAGACCTAGATCTTCGCCTTGTGACGGAATGGATGATGCGCCACCCGATGTACTCGTCGAAGACCACGTGCCAGCGCCAGCCGGAACTGCTGGAGAAGGTCACCGTCGTCGCCTTCCCCAAGGGACAAAGCCGCCGCTACTGGCTCAAGGTGCGCGTGCCGCCGGATGCGGCTCCGGGCGTGTATGCGGGCTGGGTGACGCTGTTCGACGACGCCTCCCCG
>CAYXFW010000343.1:2832-4038 GCA_964464305.1 uncultured Verrucomicrobiota bacterium | reverse complement strand
GTCGGCCGGGCGTCGAGCGAAGCCCACGTCGGCTCGTAGCGCTTTGTTTCCGCCGCCCCCGCCGTCACGACGCCCGCCGCCAGTGCCGCGCCCGCCGCCATCGCCGTCCATGGTTTCATGTTCCGTCCCCTTTCCAAAGGTTGTGGCGCACCCTATCAGCAACGAATGCACGTGGCCAGTCCGCCGGGGCCGGAGAAGGGGGATGGCAATGGGCGTCGTCCCGGCTCCCCAAGGCGGTTCCGGGGCCGTCCGGTGATTGGCATCTGGACACGACGGCCGTCATGCCGATTTGACAACGTGACGGACGGCCGGCAGCAGGGGGACGCGAGAAGACGGCGTGGCGGTCGTGCGGCCGGGAGAGCGGATCAGCGGATCCAAGGGGTTTCGACGACTTGAACGTCGAACGGGAGCGTGGGCAGCACGGGACGCACCGTCAGTTGGCCGCGGACATCGTTTGGCACTCGACCCGAGTACCGGCAGGTGCTCCCTCAGCCATACTCAAAGTTGCCATTCCATACGCGGCGGCCGCCGGCGTCGAGGACCTCGAACTGAAGGGGCGTCTGGCGGGTTCCGTGGAAACGAAGCGAAACCCGGTTGCCGTCGGTCGAAGAGATCTGCAGGTCGAACGTCTGCCGGCCGTCGTCCGCCTTCGACACGGTCACAACGGCCCGGTAGGGCGGCCCCAGCGCCACCTCCGCCGTTCCTCCGGGTGGAACGGCGATCCGCTCCATGCCGCCGCTGAAGCCGTAGCGGGAGACCGTCCATCCGGAGCCGCCCGGCAGCGAGCCCGTCATCGCGTACTGGGTCAGATGCAACGTCCCGGCCGGCGCCGCGAGGATGCCGTTCGTCGATTCGAGACGCAGTGTGCCGCCCGACTCGTCCATCACCGTCAGCGACGTTGCTCCGGTGCCGGCCGTGCGGATGAGTCCCTGCGGACCCGCGTGGGCCGCCGCATCGAACACTTTCAAATCCGACGGGGATGACGACATGGTGCGGAAGCCGAGGGCGAACATGGCACCCATGGCCACAAGACTGACGGCGACGGCGCCCCACACGCCGCCGACAACGATGAGCGCCGTTCCGCCGCGCCGGTGGGAGGAGAGGCGGATGCCGATCCCCAGCGGTACGAGCCAGCCCAGCAGGAACAGGCCGGCCACCGCCAGCACCACGATGCCGATCAGCATGTGCACGGAGGTTGTTTAGAAC
>CAYXFW010000343.1:0-2822 GCA_964464305.1 uncultured Verrucomicrobiota bacterium | reverse complement strand
CCCCCCGCGGTCAAGCGCCGGAAGACAGGGGCGGGAGAAAACGTCCGGACCGTGCGGGCCATGGGCTCCGGGAGCGTCTCACGTTCCACGCTTCAGGTTTCAAGTCGATTGAAGTGACCGGGGTGGGGACGTAAACTCGACCCCATGAGATTTGGAACCGGTTTGAGCCCCCACTTCACAGGTCGGACGATCCGCCGTCTCGGTGCGTGCGCCGGGCTGGTTGCCGCGTTCGCGCTGCCGGCGGCGGCGCGGGCGGAATCGCCGCTGGCGCCGCTGGCGCGGGAGTATGCGGCAGACGCGGAGAGCCTGTCCTCCTTCTACAACTCGCGGTGGATGGATGCGCGGCTGGACCGGATGGAGAGGTTCCACGCCGGCTGGCTCACGCGCCTGGCCGCTGTGGATTTCACCGCCCTCGACGCGACGGGCCGGGTGGACTACGTGCTGCTCCGAAACGACTGCGAGCAATCGCTGGCGCGCCTTGCGCTGGAACGCCGCCGCCTGAAGGAAATCGAACCGCTCGTCGGATTCCGCGGCGCCATTTTCGATCTGGAACAGGCACGCTGGCGCGCGGAACCGGTCGACGGACCGGCCGCGGCCTCGCGGCTGAGCGCCATCGCGAAGGACGTCAAGCGGCTTCGCGAAGGCGTGGTCAACGGCCTCAAGGCGAAGGCCGGCAAGCCGGACGGCGCGAAGCCTCCCGACGCGAAACCCGCGACTGCGGCGGCGTCGACGAACGAGGCGCCCCCGATCGCGATCGAGCCCGCGCCCGCGCTGCGCGCCGCCCACGTCGTCGCGGACGTCAAGGGCGTGCTCAAGCGCTGGTATGAGGCCCAGTCCGGCTACCAGCCGGACTTCGCGTGGTGGATGAAGACGCCGTACGAAGCTGCGGCCAAGGAGCTCGACGAATTCACGAAGGCGCTCAAGGAGGAGGTGGCGGGGCAGAAGGGGAAGGACGAGGATCCGCTCGTCGGCGAGCCCCTCGGTCCCGGGGACCTGGCGGATGCGCTGCGGTTCGAGTTCCTGCCGCAGACGGCGGACGAACTGATCGCGATCGCCGAACGCGAAATCGCCGCCTGCGAGACCGCGCTCAAGGCCGCGGCGAAGGCCATGAAATGCGGCGACGACTGGAAGGCCGCGCTGGCGAAGGTGAAGGCGGACTACGTGCCTCCCGGGCAGCAGGATGCCCTGGTCGCGGCGATCGGCCGCGAGGCGATCGAGTTTACGCGCCGCAAGGCCTTCGTCACGGTTCCGCCGCTGTGCGAGGAGACCTGGCGGATGTCCATGCTCTCGCCCGAGGCGATCCGCACCGTGCCCTACGCCGCCTACTCGTCGCAGGAGATGCTGGTCGCCTTCGCGCGCGAGGACATGAAGCAGGAGGACAAGCTGATGGTGATGCGCGGCAACAACCGCCACGCCACGCGGCTGACCACGCCGCACGAGCTGGTCCCGGGGCATCATCTGCAGATCTACCAGGCCGCGCGCCACAACGCGCACCGCCGGGCATTCGGCACGGCCTTCTTCATCGAGGGCTGGGCGCTCTACTGTGAGCGGCGCCTGTGGGATCTCGGCTGGGCGCGCACGCCGGAAGAGCGCCTCGGCATGCTCTTCTGGCGCATGAACCGCGCGGCGCGCGTCGTCGTGGCCCTCCGTTTCCATCTCGGGCAGATGAAGCCGGACGAGATGGTCGCCTTCATGGTCGACCGTGTCGGCCATGAGAAACTCGGGGCGACGAGCGAGGTCCGCCGCTTCGTCGGCCCCATGGGCGAGCTTCAGCCGGCGAGCTACATGGTCGGCTGCTTCCAGCTTCTTGCCTTGCGGGCCGAAATGACCGGCCGCGGCAAGCGGGGCGAGCTGCCGTTCAACGACGCCCTGCTGCGGGCCGGGCCCATCCCGGTCGAGTTGATGCGCGCCGAGCTGCGCGATCTTCCGCTCGCGCGCGACGCGAAGCCGTCGTGGCGGTGGGACGTGGAATCCGCGGGCCGGTAGGGGGCGGCCCCGGTCAGGTCCGGTTGCGGCGGTGGAGCGCGCCGGTGTCGGCGGTGGAGGAAAGGCTGAGCTTCATGTCCATCAACCGTCCGTTGTGGACGCTGTAGATCCAGCCGTGGATCGCGAGGGGCTGTTTCCGTGCCCAGGCTTCGCGAACGATGGTCGTGTCGGCCACGTGCTGGACCTGCTCGCGCACGTTGATTTCGCAGAGCCGGTCGACGCGCCCCTGGAGACTCCGGACGCGCGACAGCTCGCGGCGGTGCTTCTCCTGCATCTGGCGGATCGGGTGCAGCCAGTTGTCGATCAAGCCGAGCGAACCGGTCTCCAGCGCGGCCTTCACTCCCCCGCAGTCATAGTGGCCGCAGACGATGACATGGCGGACCTTCAGCACGTCGACCGCATATTGCAGAACCGCAAGGCAGTTGAAGTCCGTGTGGATGACTTGGTTTGCGACGTTGCGGTGCACGAACAGCTCGCCGGGCAGGAGGCCCACGATCTCGTTGGCCGGCACACGGCTGTCCGAGCAGCCGATCCAGAGGTACTGCGGCGCCTGCTGGTTGACGAGCCGCGTGAAGAAGTCCGGCGTGCGGGCGACCGACTCCCCGGCCCACTTCCGGTTGTTTTCGAACAAGGTCTTCAACGTTTGCATGCGTCCGCTTCCTCCACGTGCCGCTCCCGGCGCAACTCCCGCCTACTCTACGTCGGATCACGGGAATGGCCAGTCCGCACCGCCGCATGGAACTTCCCACAGCCCCCCCTCGGGTCCGCCCAAACCATCGGCTAAGAACAGTCGATTGGGAATGAACGATGCTTCGAGTGCCTCCTGCACGGCGCCG
>CAYXFW010000342.1:0-4038 GCA_964464305.1 uncultured Verrucomicrobiota bacterium | reverse complement strand
AACACCGGGCGGCCGTTGATGGCGAACTGCGTGCCCCGGACGTTGAAATCGCGGAGACCGAAAGCCAGGTGTCGGGTGTCAGGTGTCAGGTGTCGGGAAGGGCTGGATGACGGAGCAAGTGTGGCTGTCATTTCGTGCAGCGCGGGGGAGAACTCGTCCCACAGCACCGCATCCGGCCCCAGCGCCAGTTCGCCCTCCGCCGCCCCAATGGCGCCGCTCCAATTCAGCGGCAGTACCGCCTCGCATAGCTGACCCTTTCCGCCCCTTCTCCGGACCGACACCTGACACCTGACACCCGCCACCCCCTCCGCCCCCGCCGCCTTCGCGGTCACCCGCACCCGCACCGCCTTCCGCGCGGCGTCCGGGAAGACCTGCACGTCCTCGATCCACACCGGCGGCGTGGAGCGCAGTTCGATGCGGCCGACGACGCCGTTCCAGTTGCCCTGCGTGTGATCGCTGACGCTGTGCGAGTTCTCGCCGACGTCGACCACCATGCGGTTATCCACGCGGAGAGTGAGCGTGTGACGCCCGGGCGCCAGAAGACCGAGGTCGTGGTCGTGGGGCGTGCCCAGAGCGTTGTTCGTTCCGACACAGCGGCCGTCGATCCAGACGCGCGTCTCCCAGTGCGGGCGCTCGAGCGACAGCACGGCGCGCCGGCCCTTCCAGTCCGCTGGAATCTCGATGTCGCGCTGGTACCACGCCGGGCCTGCGTACACGGTTTCGGGCTGAAGCCAGAACGGGATCTTGACGTTGCCGGCCTTGCGATAGGGCGCGTAGACCTCATCGGTGAAATACGACCTATCCACGATGCCGCCGGTCCACTTCGTGTCGGCCGTCACAGGATCGCCGATGCGCTGTCCGGTCAGCGACCCGGGCAGGCGCACCTTGCCGTCCAGCGTCCTGTCCGGCCACGACTCCGCGATGCCCGTATCGCCCCGGTCGAGCGAAAACCGCCATTCGCCGGACAGGTCCAAGGTGGTCTCCGCCGCCGCGGCTGTGCCTGCTGCTGCAAGTAGAATCCCGAGTATCTTCATGACTGGTCTCCTGCCACCACCAATGGTCGAACTCCCGCGCGATCGCCCACCAATACGACGCACCACCTGCCCGGCTGTAGCCGGGACCGGGGGTCCCGGTCGGCTTGCGTCCCGAGTCACGGGTCGGCCGCGACCATCCGTCTTCGCGTCGACGCCACGGCGGGACAGGCCGGTCGCGGTCACAGCGATCCCACGCTTACAACGCCGGGGGCTCACTCGAAGTCGTACACCAGCACCCGGATCCAGTGGACCGAACACGTCTTGACGAACTTCAGGTGGATCGGATCCGATTGGTAGGCGTCGTGGTCGGACTTCGTCTCGAAAACGACCGTCAAGCCGCGGTCGTAGGTGCGGTCGATGACCGGCCGGTCGGTGACTGCGGGCTTGCCGACATGGCCCTGGCGGATGGTCTTGATCGCGAGGAGAGATTTCAACCCCGCATCGAAGGCCTTGCGATCGGCGGCCGAGATCCCCTTGTTCAGCCAGAAGAACACGGCATGAACGAACATGTCATTCCCTCGTTTCGATTCCCCGCGATCGGGGATGGCGGACAGGACAGGATAACAGGATCGACAGGATGGATGGACCGAGGAACTCCATCGGCATACGAAGCCGTGTCCTCATCCTGTCCATCCTGTAATCCCGTCGCACATTCCGGTCAGAGACGCGACGCGGGCACGAGCCGGACGAAATTGACGCCGTGGCGCGGGATGTCGGTCTTCCATGCGCCGTCGGCGGTGCCCGCGTCGGCGCAGCGCCAGACGTCGCGCACGAGCCGCGGCCCCTCGATGCCGAGATCCTGCCACGAGACCGAGATCTTCTGCGGGCCTTGCCCAAGCGCGAAGAGTCCGACCGCGAGGGACCCGTCCTCGAGCGGCTTGGCCAGAATGAACTCGGTGTCCGTCCGGCGGACGATGCGCGCCTGTTTTCCGAGCACGTCCTGGTTGACCTCGATCACCTCCGGATTGCACAGCACGTTGACCGTGAAGGCGTCGAGCTTCGACATGTCGCCGCTGAAGAAGAGCGGGGCCGCGATCAGGCTCCACATGGACATGTAGGAGTAGGTTTCGTTCGGCGTCAGCGGCGCCTTCGCCGGTTCGCGTTGTCCGCGCGCGTTGCCGTACCAGCCGATCAGGATGTAGTCCGGGTCGTTCCACGCGCCGGGGCGTGCGTACTCGTGCAGTTCGGCGGTGCGCATGCCGATCGAGTAGAAGCCGGGCAATTTCGCCGCCTTCGCAAGGCCGAGGTCGTCGGTTGTGCGCCACGCGTGACCTCCGACCTCGGCGCCCCATTTCCAGACTTCGCCCATGCCGTACTGGCAGAGGTTGAAAACGATGTCGCGATTCTGCTGTTTCAACAGGGCGCCCATCTGCGCGTAGGGCTTCTGGAGAGCCTCCAGCGGCGGGCGGGGGGACGACCACCAGTTGGAGCGGGTCGCATCCGACGGACTTCCGCCGAGCGCGATATGGCCGTAGCTGCACCAGTCGTATTTGAGAAAATCATAGCCCCAGTCGGCGAACTGTTTCGCGTCCTGCGCCTCATGGCCGTAGGCGCCGCCGAAGCCACCGCAGGTCTCCGGGCCGGGCGACGTGTAGAGACCGGCCTTGAGGCCCTTCGCGTGGATGTAGTCGGCGAGGCCCTTCATATCGGGGAAGTAGACATTCGGCTGGATGCTTCCGTCCGCGGTCCGCACCGGGCCAATACGCTTCAGGTCGAGCAGGTGCTTGTTGGTCGCCGGCGCGTTCATCCAGCAGTCGTCGATGTTGACGTACTGGTATCCGTGATCGGCCATGCCGCTGGCGATCATGACGTCGGCGGCTTCGCGCATCGTCACGTCGGTGATCCGGTTGTAGTGCGTGTACCAGTGGTTCCATCCCATCGGCGGCGTGAGCGCGAGCGTGTCGCCGGCGACGATTGTGAACGGGCGCGTCGCCGTCCCATGTGCGTTGCGCGCCGTGAACGAGACCTTGTGGTCCCCGCGCGCCGGGGTCGTGCCGCGGACAATGCCGCCCTGAGGATCGAGTTCGAGCCCCACCGGGAGCCCCTCGGCGGCGAAGACCATCGGCCGCTCGCCCGTCGCCGGGATGCGGTAGAGGAACGGGTGGCCCGGGCGCGCGCCATACACTTTCGGCCCATGGATCCGCGGCGCCTTCGGGGCGGGCGGGGTGAGCAGGACGGCCTCCTCCGGTGGCGCCGCCGGCTCCGCGGCGGCCTTCGGTGTTGCGGCGGCGAGGGCCGTCGTCGCGACGGTCGCGACGGCAAAGGTGAGCATCGAACAGGTCCGTGCGAACTTCTTCATGGCACCCTCCGTGAGAGGAGTCTCGTTTCTCCACTTCCGCCGCATCGCGCCCTTTGCGTCTTCGTGTAGTCTCTTCCTTCGCCCGTTACCAGAACACCGCGTAGAAGATCGCGACGCCGACGAGAACGGCGCCCCCGGCCCACTTCACGACCGGCGAGGTCGTCACGTCGAGGTCCGCGCGAACCGGCAGGAGCTTCGGCTCGGCGCGCGGGAACCAGAGCGTGATGAGGCCCATGATGAGCAGCACGAGCTGGAAGACGATCGGGCCCTGGATGAGGAAGTGCAGATCCTTGGCGAAGAGCTGCAGCAGGCCATATAGAACGGGTCCGGACACCATGCCGGCCACGCCGGCCGAGCCGGGTGCGGTGGGAACCAGGAGGCCGAAGACGAAAACTGCGACGACGCCGGGCCAGATGTAGCCCTGGAACTGCTGGATGTAGTTAAAGACGCCGCCGAACCGCGGATTGTCGAGCATCGGGGCGAGCAGGCAGGCGACGACGACGAAGAGAACGGTCAGCACGCGCCCGAGCCAGACGAGCCTGCGCTGGGGCGCATGCCGGTCGAGGAGGCGGCCGTAGATGTCCATCGTCGAGATCGTCGCCGCGGAATTGAGCATCGACGCCAGCGAGCTGATCACCGCACCCGCAATGGCGGCGAACATGAACCCGCGCATGCCGGCGGGGACCAGGTTCCGGATCAGGGTGG
>CAYXFW010000341.1:0-4051 GCA_964464305.1 uncultured Verrucomicrobiota bacterium | reverse complement strand
GAGTATGTCGTGGGGATGCTTGCCGTGCTGGCGCTGCTGCTGATCCTCTATGCGGCCGGCACCCTGACGCGTCTCGTGATCGGCCGCCGGCTGGTCGCGTGGGGCGAATCGTTGCTGACGAAGATTCCGATCGTCAAGACGGTCTACTCGTCGACCAAGAGCCTGGTCGACATGATGAGCAACAAGAAGCGCAACGCGTTCAAGTCGGTCGTGCTGATCGATTTTCCGCGTCCGGGCATCAAGGCCATCGGGTTCCTCGGCGGCGAGGGCATCGGATCCGACGGGCGGAATTGGTGCCGTGTGTTCCTCCCCACGACGCCGAATCCGACGTCCGGCTACCTGTTGCTCATGAGCGACGCCGAGGTGACGCGCACGTCGATCACGGTCGAAGAGGGCATCCGCCTGGTCATGTCCGGCGGCGTGCTGGCGCCACCCGAGTTCGACGTGTCGCTGGGCGAACCCGGAATGGTGGCGTCGACCGAGGAGATGACCCATGTCTGAGGCGTCGGATCTGGTCGACGGTCTTCCCAACGTGTGCGGCGAAGCGGCGCCCCCCGCGCCCGGGGCGCGGCGCGATCCCGTGTTCGTGCCGGGCAGCCCGGTGGATTTCGGCGCCGCGCAGGCCTCCGCCGCGGTCGCGCTCCACATGCACCAGCCGCAGATCCCGGCGGGCGGCGGGGATCTGCAGCAGGCGGCGATCGTCAGCAACCTGCAGCACATGATGGAGAACCAGCATACGGGCGACAATCACAACGCCCCGGTCTTCCGCTGGTGCTACAAGCGCATGGGCGAGTTCATTCCGGCGCTGATCGACGAGGGTCGGGAGCCGCGGGTGATGCTGGACTACTCCGGAACCCTGTTCTGGGGCCTTCGCCAGATGGGGGCGGACGACATTTTCGACGCGCTGCGGCGCATCACGTGCGATCCGAAGTACCGTCGCGCGGTCGAATGGCTCGGCACGCCGTGGGGCCACGCCGTCGCGCCGTCGACCCCGGTCCAGGACTACCGGCTTCACGTCATGGCCTGGCGGAGCCATTTCGCGTCCCTTTTCGGCGCCGAGGCGCTCTCGCGCGTGCGCGGATTCTCGCCCTCGGAGATGGCGCTCCCGAACCACCCCGACGTCGCCTACGAGTTCGTGCGCACGCTGCGGGAGTGCGGCTACGACTGGGTGCTGGTCCAGGAACACACCGTCGAGGATCCCGCGGGAGGGCAGGGGCCGGGCCGGAAGCACCTGCCGCACCGGCTCGTCTGCCGCAATTCGCGCGGCGAGACGGCGGAGATCGTCGCCATCGTCAAGACGCAGGGCAGCGACACGAAGCTCGTCGCGCAGATGCAGCCGTGGTACGAGGCGCGCTCGACCGGCCGGACGGAACTCGCCGGGCGGCAGGTTCCGCAACTGGTGACGCAGGTCGCCGACGGCGAAAACGGCGGCGTCATGATGAACGAATTCCCGCCGAAGTATCATGACGTCGTCCGGGAGGCCTCCGGCGGCCCGCATCCGCTGCTGAACGTGACCGAGTACCTCGAGTTCCTCGCCGGCATGGGCGTGACGTCCGCGGACTTCCCGGTCGTGCAGCCGCTCCACCAGAAACGCATCTGGGACCGGATGCGCCCTGGCGACGGCCCGGAGCGGCTTGCGGCTGCGATCGACGAGGCGCGCCGGGAGGATTCCCGCTTCCACATGGAAGGCGGCAGTTGGACCGGCAATATCTCGTGGGTGCAGGGCTACGACAATGTGCTCGGGCCGATCGACCGGGTCAGCGCCCTCTTCAACGACAAGGTTCTCCGCGCCGGGGTGCCGTCATCGGAACCGCGGTACCGGCGGGCGTTGGTGCACCTGATGCTCTGCCAGACCTCGTGCTTCCGCTACTGGGGGCAGGGGCTCTGGACCGACTACGCGCGCGAGTTGTGCCGCCGCGCCGAGTCGATTCTGGTCTCGGAATTCTGACCGGTCCGCTCAGGGCGCCCGGCGAATCTCCGCCTTGTGCTGCGCGGCGTCGGCCTCGTTGGTGAGGCCCGCCATCCGGTACGTCCGGGCCAGGGCGGACCAGCCGCGGGCCGAGTCCGGATAGGCCGCGCAATACCTCCGCAGCGGATCCAGCGCCTCCGTGGCCCGTCCCGCAGCCGCGCGTGAAACGCCGAGGTGGAGATTGACGGGCCGCATGTCCGGGTCGCCGCGGAGCAGCAGGTCGTAGGCCGACGCGGCCTCCGCGTGACGGCCGAAGGCGGAGAAGGCGAGGGCAGCGCCCGCGAGGCGGGGCGAGGGCGCGGGCCGCCGGCCCTTTTGGACGGAATCCTCCCATGCGGCCGCGTCGGCCCGCAGCGCGTCCAGCCCCGGCTGCTGCACGGCGGCATCGCGGATCCACGCCGCGTGGTCCGCGGTCGCTGCCAGCAGGACGGCCGATACACCGTCGAAATAGACAAGCCGCCAGGCCCCGCCCGCGAGCAACTGCTGCGCGGCCGGCGCGGCGCCGGAGACGAGCATATTGAGGGCGACACCCTCGATGCGCCATCGTTGGAACAGCGCATCCCGGGCCGCCGCGTCTCCGCCGAGGAACCGCTCCAGGAGCGCGGTGAATTGCGGCGCATGCAGGCCCCCGCGGAGGTCGGCGAACACCGCGCGTCCGGGAAGCTGCCACATCAGGTACGAGCCGTCGGACGGCAGGCACAGGATCCGGGCGGGAAACCCGGGCCGTCCCAGAAGCGATGCGGCCCCCGTGGCGAGATGCGCCGTTTCGACCCCGGCGCCCGGGCGCGAGGTGTCCCCCGCGCGGCGGAGATGTCCCGGAACAACCGCAAGCGCCCACGCCGCGGCCAGCGGCGCGAAGACGACCGCTGCGGCCGGCGGGAACCCGCGGGGATAGCGCAGCGCCTCGCGCAGCAGGCGGTCCGCCCCGGCGGCGATCTGGAGCAGCGCGAAGGCGAAGAAGGGGACGATCAGCACCGCGAACAGGGGCATCGCCTGCCGGACGTTGAAGAGGACGACCACGCCGATGATCGCCAGCGCCAGCGGATGCGCCGGCAGCGCCTTCCGGGGTGCGATCATGCCGATCGCAGAAATCGCCAGAATGCCGGTCAACAGGATCTGCGAGGGCGGCGGATCGTGGAAGGCGGCCAGCGAGGGAAGGAGCGCGCCACCCTCGCCCTGGAAGAACTCCGCGGCATGTGCGGCGATGAACAGCAGATGGGCGGGCCCATAGGGGCTGACCATGCACGCGGCAGCCAGCGCCAGCGGGGTCGCCAGGCGGGCGTTCAGGTGCGGACGGGACAGGCCGGGTATCGCGCCGCGCTGGTAGTCCGCCCACGTGGCCGCCGCGCAAGCCGCGGCAATGACCGGGCCCAGGATCCCGCACGGGTCCAGGTTGATCCAGACAATCTGGACGGGAACCAGGATGGCGAAGTCCCTGCCGGGTCGCGGCCGCCCGGACATGACGAAGGCGACCGCCGCGGCGAAGGGCATGGCGAAGACCCCGGACACCGCATCGAGCCGTGGCGCGAGGGCGGTTACGATCAGGATGCAGGCCACGGCCGCCGCGGCCGGCGGAGCGTGCCGGAGGGCGTGGCGCGCCGCGAGGGCCAGCGCGGCGGCGACGACCGCCGTCTTCGCCGCGACAATCAGGCCCGCGCCTCCGATCTTCCACGCGAGGATGACCAGCAGGTCGAACAGCCAGCGTACGTCCAGCCACGCCGTGCCGGTGGCCGTGAACGTGGCGACGTCCGTGCGGGGAATGCCGTCGGACAGGATCGCGCGGCCCGCCGCGAGTGAGCTCCAGATCGAGGGGGCGGCGATCGTCCGGAAGCAGACCGCGAGCACCACGGCCGCCGTTGCGACGAGGGCGACGATGCGCGCGATCCGCCCGGTGTCCACCGATGTTCTGCCGGAGGTCATGCGCCCCGTTTCGCGCACCTAGAACCGGTAGGAGATTCCAAGGGCGATGACCGGCCACCACCGGATCAGTTCGTCCTCGACCTCCTGCTCCTCTTCCTGCAATTCCCGTTGAAATGCCGCGGAACCGGCGGCGCTGCCATCGGCCGTCAGCTCGATCTGCGG
>CAYXFW010000340.1:0-4078 GCA_964464305.1 uncultured Verrucomicrobiota bacterium | reverse complement strand
CCGTACGTCGCCTCGCCGCTGTACACAATCCGGCTCAACCGGCTGATCTCGTTCGTCCCGGAGGGGTTGCTGATGAAATGCGCCCCCCTCGCCCCGCCATCGTCCAAAATCGGGCCGGACATGAGCATGTCCCTCCGATGCCCCGCGCCCGCATAGGTCCCCTCGGGCCGGAACGCGATGGACGAGTTCGTGTACAGAGTCACCGCGCCCGAGTAGGTATTGTTGCTCGGTGTCGCGAACCGGAGGGATCCCTGCTGGTGCATGCCATATAAACGGATCGGCTCCGCGTTCGACAACCCGGCCGAATACGGCATCAGCGAGACGTAGCCGCGATCGTAGATCCGCGTGTCCGCGTTCGTGTCGCCGAGAGTCCAATATTGAGCCGGACCCGGGGCGGACCAGCTCTCGAGGCCGATTTCCCCACCGCCCGACACGCGATTGCTGATGATGACCGTGCCGGTGAAATTACTGTTCAGCCCCCTCGGGTTCCAGCGGCCCGAATCGATGAAGAGAGTGCCGTTTCCCTCGATCGGACCGGTCAGGGAGTTCCAGATATTGGCGCGCCCGCCCAGGGTGAGTGTGACGTTGTCGACGCGGACCGTGGAGGAAATGACCAGGCTGTCTGCGGTGTTGCTGTTAATGAGGGCGGGCGACGTGCCGTCGAAGGTAATCCGCCGACCGCTGACTGTGAGATAATTGACGGCGCCATCCGTGTCCAAATACAGGAAGCGGTTCAGCGTAACGTCGCTCGTGAGGTTCGCGCCAATGGCCTCGGGGTAGGCGTTGGAGAACACCGCCCATGCCGCGGTCCCGTCCGGAACGGTCGTCGGATTCCAGTTGCCCGCGGTGTTCCAGTCGTTGGTTCCGGTCGTCGGCACCCAGACCGTCTGGCCGAGAGACCCGGCGGCATTTGCAACGACCACGATCGCCGCAACCATCCCGCTCCGCATCGTTGTCCAATTCATCGTCGTTCTCCCTCGCCCGATCCAAGTTGTGTTGGACACTACTCTGTGCACGGGGGGGGAAGGCAAGGGAAACCTGCGCCTTTTTCGACCTGTTTCGGCGGAGTGGAGACGGGGCGGGACAACACAAAGACGCGAAGAACGCGAAGGGGGAGAGGACAAGAGAGGTCGATGGACAGGATCACAGGATGGGGAGGATGGGGGGGGCGGAACGGGGGGCGCGGGAAGGCCGGGGTCAGCGCCCCCGGCTACAACCAGATACGGAAAGGGGGCCGGCTTCCGACCTCTGATCTCCGACTTCCGCCCCTCGCCCCTTGCCTACCTCCGGATCCGCCGGCGGAGCAGGCCGCCGAGCGCGGCCAGACCCAGCAGGCCGAGCGTATGCGGCTCGGGAACCACGGTCAGCGTGATGTCGTTCGCGTTGTAGTCGATCTGGAACGTCGACCCGCTCACGCTGAACGTACCCCCATCCGGCTTGCCGTTGAACGTCCCGTCGAAGGCCGTGTCGAACGGACCCGCGGATCCGACGAAGCCGCTCAGAATCGTGAATGTATCGCCCATGTTGGGCACGTATCCTCCGTAGAGGGACAACGAGAGTTCCGGGGTGCCGTTCAGGTTCAGGATGCCTCCGTTCATGACCAACGTGTCGTACGGATCCATGAGTGGATCCTGGAGTTCCATCGTCAGCGTCGAGCCGCTGTTGAGGGTCACGTTGCCATGGCTCGTCAGCGTGCCGATACTGTTGCCGGGCGTGAGCCCGCCGCTGCTCGAGATCGATCCGACCCGGCCCGTGCCGCCGAGCGTGCCGCCGGCATCGATGGTGATCAGCCCGCCGTTGCGCTGGTCCGCGTTGATTTGCAACACGCCGGCTTCGATCTTTGTCGTTCCCGTATAGGTGTTCGACGACGCCGTCAGGTTCAGCAGCCCCGCGCCCTTCTTGACCAGCGACAGGTTGTTCTCCTCGGCTCCGTCGCCTCCGAGGAATCCCCGGTACAGGTTCGTCCCGCTCGCAATGTTCAGCGTCAGGGTGTTGGCCCCCGCCGTCTGGCCGACCACGCGGTTCTGCGCGCCTGTCCCCTGCACGATCAGGCCGGCCAGTTCCTGGTTGGCTTCGGCGAGAATCAGGATGCCACCCGCCCCGGCCACGCCCTGCGTCACGCCCGCCGAGGTCATCACGCCGCCCAGATACATCGTGGTGCCCACCGGCAGCCGGTCGTTGCCGTTGGTCAGCTTCAGGTACATGTTGAAAGCGCCCTGAACATCCGGGGCTTTGTTCGCCGTCAGGTGGGTGAACCCGCCGTAGCTGGCGGTGCCGCCGAACACGATGGCCGATGCCCGCGCGACGGTCCCGTTGTTCGTGAACGCGCTGCCCACGGCGTCGAGAAGGAAATGGACATTCCGGCCGTTGCCGTCGTCGGTCAGGGTGCCCATGAACTTGTTGTCATGCCGGAAATCGATGGCGGCCTGCGAGGTCGACCACCCGATGACCCCGTTCGTCTCGAGCCGGGTCTCGCCCAGATACAGCGTGTTGGATGCATAGCCGAACTTCAGGGACGGGTTGTTGGTCGCGATCCCGCGGATTACGAAGCCCTCTCCCACCACCGTCGACCGCAGATCCCGAAGGTTCACTTGCGCCGTATCATAGATATAGGTGGGCACATTCGTGGCGCCCATGGCGTGCGTCACGCTGCTGAAATAGCTGAGCACGCTCTTGTTCGAGACCACGATGACGCCCGTGTAGTTTGAGCTCACGGAGTTGAAGAACACCGCGGCATCGTTCAAAACGATGGTGCCCGCGCCTGCCAGCGGAGAATAGAATCTCGATACTCCGCGGCCGCGGAGGGTCAGGCTGTCGGCATCGATCTGAAGCGCCTGCTGGTCGAAGGTAATGTAGCCCACGCCCGACCCGTAGGTGCTCAGGTTCTCGAGCACGGCATCCGTCCCGGCAAAGATCAGCGTCGCGGCGGATATGCCGCCCACCCTCCGAAAATTGAGGGTCATGTCGGGTGCCGCGCCCGAGTCGTTGTAATACAGCTTGTTGATCGTCACGGACGCCGGCAGAAAGTTGGTGACATGCCCCGTGAGGTTGTTGGTGTAGTACACGACGGCATCCGTGCCGCCCGGCGCTGTTCCGGAAGACCAGTTTGCAGTGTCATCCCAGTAGTTGCTCCCAGAAAGAGGAAGGAACGTATTGGTAACTTGGGCGCCCGCGTCCACCGTCGCAAACATCGCGGCCGCAACCAGCCCGCTCCGAATCGTTGTCCATTTCATATCTCGTCTCCCTCGCCAACAAATAGTCTCAAGTGGCATTACAGCATGCGCGGGGGGGGGTGGGACAAGAGTATAATGAAACCTTTTTCGACCCCGGCGCGGGGCGCGGGAGAGAAAGGGAACGGAGGCGAGAACGGACAGGATAACGGGATGGACAGGATGGGAATGAGGTGGAGGGATGAGAGGACGCGCCGGCCGTACGTGGGAGTGTGGCGGTATGGCCGTGTGGCGGTGTGGCAGTGTGAAGACCGCCCTCCGTCCGCCGGATCTCGGTCCTCGGGTCCTACCGCCGGACCTCTTCCCTCCACCTACAGCCTATAGCCTTCAGCCCACAGCCTTCAGCCGCGGATGCGACGCCGGAGCAGGCCGCCGAGCGCGGCCAGGCCCAGCAGGCCGAGCGTGTGCGGCTCGGGAACGACCGTCAGCTTGATGTCGGTATCGGTGTAGTCGATCTGGAACGTCGTCCCACTGACGTCGAACGTCCCCATGTCGGGCTTGCCGCTGAAGCCCCCGCCGAGGCTCGGATCGCTGCCCATCCCGCTGACGATGGTGAAATACTCGCCCATGCCCGGCGTGTAGCCCAAGGTGATGGTCAGGTTCGGGCTACCGTCCAGATTGAGCGTGTTGTTTCCGGCGCCGCCGGCCATGACCAGTTTGTCGTAGTCGTCGCCCAGGAACTCGTTGATCTCGATCAGAAGCGTCGCGCCGGCGCCCAAGGTCACGTTGCCGTTGGCCGTCAGTGTGCCGACGCTGTTGCCGGGCGCCACGGTACCGGCGCTCGTGACGGCGGCGACCGTGCCGATGCCGCCGAGCGTCCCGCCATTCTCGACCGTGATCAGGCCCAG
>CAYXFW010000339.1:3053-4084 GCA_964464305.1 uncultured Verrucomicrobiota bacterium | reverse complement strand
AAGATCCCGGTGAACGCCGCCTCGTACCGGCGGTTCAGCTCCGGGGTCGCGAGCTGGCCGAGCGCGAACAGGTTGCAGCCGAACAGGAACTCGTGCCGCACGTGGCACACCTCGACCTCCGCACCGGCCACCGGCCGGCCGTCGGCGCCGAGCACGCGGACGACCGCGTCGCCCTTGCGGTTCTCCTCGATGCCGCGCTCGATGCGGCTCGCGTAGGCCTCAAGCGCCCCGGGGCCCAGCGGATCGAGGTCGATCTTCCGGTACATGATCTCGGCGCCCTCCGTTTGGATAAGGATCCGCCCCTCCCTCATGCTGCAGTCGCGGGCCTCGTTGACGAGCTTTCCGTTGACGTAGTAGGTGAAGTCCCCGCCGCGGACGACCGCCTCGACGCGCGTCCATTCGCGCAGCGGCGACTCGACGTCCTGCGGACCGCGGAAGTCGACCACGTCTTTCCAGTCGGGATCGCGACCCCACCAGTTCAGGCGGAAGCCCTCGAACGGACGCAGCTCGGCCATCGGATCGAACACCCACTCGCCGTCGCGGTCCTTGCCGAACCTCGCGTTCAGCGTCGTCGGCCACCGCCGGCCGTCGTCGGTCCACCCCCCCAGCACGAGGATGTCGCCGACTCCGCCCTCGATGATCTGGAGTTCGACCGACTTCATCCAGGGCGATTCAAACGTCGCCGGGGCATTCGTCGTCGACCCCAGCATCAGGTTGCCGGGGCTGCCGGTGCAGTGGAGCAGGAGTCCGTTGTCCCGCGCCTTCTTCTCCCGGGTGCCCCATGTGCGGCCGGTCCACTTGAACTCCACGACGAGCCGGTAATCCCGGAAGGCCTGCTTCGTGATGAGCCCGCCGAACCCCTCGCCGGTCACGTGGAGGACCGGACGCCCGGCCTCGTCCTTCTCGATCCGGAACACCCGCCCGGTGTCGTTGTTCAGCCCCTGTCCAGCCAGCCACGTGTCGAACTGGCCCATGCAGCCGGGCGCATCGTTCACCAGCCGGATCGTCTCCCCGGGCGATACGGCATCCCC
>CAYXFW010000339.1:0-3043 GCA_964464305.1 uncultured Verrucomicrobiota bacterium | reverse complement strand
ACAAGGTCAGGCCGACGAGCAATCAATTCTGAGGGCATCCCCGCGGGCGTCGGCAGGCGCGCCCCATGGGATCGCGACGACAAGGAACGCCGCGAGCCGGAACATCGGCCTCATGTCAGTCGACCTCCAGCGGCTGCTCGAACGGGTTCCAGCCGGCATTCTCGAAACTGCCCCCGACGGGCGCGAGCTTGCGCAGAATCGAGGCGGTCGTGGCACGCATGAGGGAGCCGTCGATCTGCTTCATGCTCGAGGCCGCCTCGTCCTTGGACCATGCGCAGGCTGCGGCCAGGGGAAGCACCGGGATGCATTGCGACAGGTGGTGCCAGGTTGTCATCAGGTACCCGCCCTGGTTCGCCCGGGCGGCCCGGGCCAGCGTCCGCAGGTTCGCCGGCGATCTCCAGGGACAGGCCAGCGTCTCGAAGCCCTGCTTGCGGAAGTGGGCCAGGGTCGGCACGTCGCCCTTGGTCACATTGTAGTGCCAGTCGGCGATCACGATCTTCGTCGAAATCCGGTCGAGCGCGAGATGCGTCGGCAGGTCCGGCGTGCCGTTGGCCTCCATGCCCGCCGGCCATTTCGTCCGCTCGAGGAGCGGGTCGCCCCACATGATGGCCCGGCGACCGCGCTTCTCCAGATGCGCGGCGATTCCGTTGACGTGATCGACAAACAGCTTCACGCGATCGGTCACGCGGCAACGGTCGCAGGTCGCATGCGAGTACGCCTCGTCGCACCCGATGTGGAAATACGTTCCCGGGCCGGCGAATTCGATCAACTCGTCGGCGATGCTGCGCAGCAGCGCCTGGGACCGCGGGTTCGTCAGGCACCACGTCCACCCGTCGGGCTCGAACAGCGGCGCCAGCTTCGGGTTCTGATCGAGGACGACGTGGCGGCCGTGCCGGATCCGGGACGATGCCGCGTGTCCCCAGGAGTTGAACATGGGGATGACCTCCATGCCCATGGCGCGCGCGGTGGCGACCAGTCGCCCGGCCTCGCGCTTGCTCCACGCTTCGGGCCACGACAGTTCCTTCATCGTCTCCAGCCGAAGCATGCCCCAGAACTCGAGCACGACGTGCGTGAATTTGAGGAAGGCGGCCAGGCGGATGGCCTTCTCGATCATGACCGGCGTCGTCTCGGGGAAGATGCACAGGTGCAGGCCCCGGAACTTCATCCCCGGCGCATCGTGGATCTCCACCTCGGGCAGCATCACACTGCCGTCCGGGTCCGGTTGGATCAGTTGCAGCAACGTGAACCAGGCATGTCGCACCGACTCCGCCCCGGCCGTACTGGCCCCGCCGCCGGATGCGCCAACAGTGAGCGCATAGGAATCGTCCGCTGCCCGCCCGGGCGGAACCCCTGCCCCAAGGACAAACTGGCCGGCGCGGAGAGTCGAATCCGGAACCACGTCCAGTTCCACGGCGTCGAGCGTGAAACCGCGCCAGGTCTCCTTCATCATGTCCACAAGGACCGGATCCGGGGTTCCGCCCATGCCCAGCCGGACCTTCTTCCGAAGACGCAGCGATCCCGAACCCCAGACGACGCGGCCCGGATACGGATGAATCGTTCGCGACGGCACCCCATCCTCCCCCGCCGCAAAGGCCCGGCCCACGGGCCCAAGCACGGCGGCGGAACAGAATGCGGCGGAGTTCACCAGGAATCCCCGGCGCGACGTCACAATGCGGCCCTGTACGTTCATGATACTTCTGCTCCTCGGTTCCTGCGTGGTGCGTCCACGTTCAAGGGCTCATTCCAGGGACGGCCCCTCGATCCGTTCTCCGCGTTGCTGCCGGCTCTGGCCGGCCTTGTCGAATGTGCCATAAAACAGGGCGTTGGCGTCCATCCATGTCACCAGACGGTCGAGATCCGCGGCGGAGAGCGCGACCTCGTGGTGGCCGCCCGCGAGCATCTTCATCAACGGACTCGCGCGCGCGCCGAAGAAGTCCGGCCGGGTCAGCGGTTCGCTGTTGACCGCGCGGAAGTCGCCCGGCTTCCCGCCCCAGGCGGAGAACGACACTCGCGGCGCCAGGGCGTTGTACGACACGGTGAACCGGCCCTGCGGAGCGCCGGTCAGCAAGATCCCGCCGCGTGGCTTCTCTCCGCCATGGCAGCCGACGCAATGCCGGTCCAGAACGGGCTGCACGAGGATCGGATAGCTCAAGGGCCGCGACCCATCGGGACCCGGCGCGATCTCCGACGGTTCCCGCTTCAGCGCCAGCGCCACGGCGCCCGGCTCGGGCACGCTGGCCCGGTGGTCGTGGCAGCCGATGCAGGACGCGGTCTCGCCGGGCTGCAGATAGGTCGTGCTGCGCATGGTCTGGACCGCCTGCCCGCGCTCGTCGAGAGCCTGGAAGGCCAGCGCGATTCCGGCCGGGGCGCGGAACGAGGCCGAGCCGTCCGCCTCGACCGGCACGGTGCCGAGCACCTGCCTGCCCGGCGATGCATTCGCCAGGCCCACGGACGGGTCGTTGATGTGCGGCGTGGTCTTCGGGAGGATCTGCAGGATGCGCAGCCGCCGCACCGGAGCGTCGGGCAAACCGGGCCACGAGGCGCGGACGTCCTGCAGAAAGAACGTGCCGGTCGTCGACCCGGAGGTCTCCGTCGGACACGCCGGCGGCCGCTCGCGGGGACGCAACGGCACCGGCCACAGACTGCTAATCTCCGGATCCCGGTAGAGCAGCTCCTTGTTGCCGAAACAATCCACGAGATAGAGGCCAAACTGGTTGGGCGGATTGGCGCCGGGTTCCCCGAGGAGCGGATCGAAACTGTAGGCGGCGAGAAAGTACTTCTCCGACAACGGCCATGGCGTGCGATAGCAGTGGCCGGGCCAGCGCGCGGCCTCGGGTGGAACCGGAGGCGGCGACGCAACGCCGGCCGGCGCATGCCAGACCCCGCCCGCAGCGCCGCCCTTCGCCACCGGCGCCTCGCTCTCGGGGAAGAGCGCGTCGGGGGTCAGGCGCGTGATCGGGCTCTCGCCGTCGCAGCCGCGCGTGACATCGAGCAGAATGATGGACCCCGCCGTCATCGCATGATGCGCCGCCGCCGTCGCCAT
>CAYXFW010000338.1:0-4085 GCA_964464305.1 uncultured Verrucomicrobiota bacterium | reverse complement strand
AGAGGGCGGAGTTGATCGTAGCCTTGGACGTCCCGGACGCCACAGCCATCGACGGGATCGTCCGGCGCCTCCCCGACGAGGTCCGCTGGTACAAGGTCGGGCTCGAGCTGTTCGCCGCGGAAGGACCGCGGGCCCTGGAGCCGCTCGCCGCGCTGGGGCGGCATGTCTTTTTGGATCTCAAGCTGCACGACATTCCCCGCACCGTGGAGCGGGCCGTGCGGGCCGCGGCAAGGCACGGGGTGGGGCTGATGACGCTGCATGCCGCAGGCGGCCGCGCCATGATCCAAGCCGCGGTCGAAGCTGCGCGCGGGGAGGGCCCGACGGCGCCGAAACTGCTGGCCGTCACCGTACTGACCAGCCTCGACGCGTCCGATCTCGCCGCGATCGGCGTGGGCCGCTCGCCGGCGGATCAGGTTCTTGCGCTCGCGGATCTCGCGCTCTCCGCCGGCGCCGATGGAATCGTCTGCTCGCCGCAGGAGGCGGCGGCCATGCGGGCCCGGTTTGGCGCGGCTCCGCTGATCGTGACGCCGGGCATCCGGCTGCCCAGCGATGCCGTGGGTGACCAGAAGCGGGTCGCGACGCCCGCGGGCGCGGTGCGCGATGGCGCTACGCACCTGGTCGTCGGCCGGCCGATCCTCGACGCGGCCGACCCGGCCGAGGCCGCGCGTCGCGTTCTGGCCGACATGGCCCTCGGCGAAGCCGGATGACCCCCTGCGCGGGCGGAGCCCCGGAATGACCCAGGCAGCATGGCTCACAGCGGCGGCGGCGCTTCATGGTGCGGCCTGCGTCACCGCCTCGCTGCACGCCATTCGCATCAAGCGCGAGGCAAGCTCTGCGCTGCTGTGGCTGCTGGTGATCTGGTCCTTCCCGGGCGCCGGTGTGCTGCTCTATGTGGTTCTCGGGGTCGACCGGATCGCCGCCAAGACCGCGATGCGCGTCGATGCCCACAAGGCCTTCCGCAACGGGCGCCGCGCCAGGGAATCGGATTCGTTGCCGATGGACTACTGGTTCGGCCTGCGGGACGGCGGCGTGGAGGAGCCCGCCACCGAATGGGGCCGGGCGCTGAACCGGTCGCTGGACCCGCTGCTGCCCGATTTTCCGCTGCTGGGCGGCAATCGCGTCGAACCGCTCGTCACCGGCGACGAGGCCTACGGTCCGATGCTCGCGGCCATCCGCGGCGCGCGGCGGCACATCAACCTCCAGACGTTCATCCTGTCCAACGATGCGGTGGGACGTGAATTTCTCGACCTTCTGGTGGCCCGCGCCCGGGAAGGGGTCGAGGTCCGCCTTCTCTTCGATCGTTTCGGCTCGACGCCCGCGGTGCTCTCCGGTTTCGTCCGGCGCTACCGCGGTGTTTCGCCCGCGTTCCGCATCGCCGGGTGGACCCAGGCCATGCCGCTCCGCCGGCAGTTCCAGATGAACCTGCGGAATCACCGGAAGATCCTCGTCGTCGACGGCACGACCGCCTTCACCGGAGGCATCAACCTTGCGTCGCCCAATGTGTCCCGACCCGGGGCGCCGGCCCACCGCGATTTTCACTTCCGGGTCGAAGGCCCGGCCGTGCAGGAGATGCAGTTCTCGTTCCTGAGCGACTGGCATTTCATGACCGGGGAATCCGCCGAGGCGCTCCTCAGCCGGGATTTCTTCCCCGGGTGTCCGCGGGCCGGCGATGCCCGCGTCCGCATCGTCAACGGCGAACCCGCCCTGGAGACCGAGACGCTGCCCGATGTCATCTTCAGCCTTCTGGTGGCGGCGCGCCGGCAGATCCTCGTCCTCACTCCGTACTTCGTGCCGACGGCGGACCTGATCCGCGCCTTCCGTGCAGCGGCCTTGCGCGGGGTCGAGGTGAAGCTGCTGGTGCCCCGGGAGAACAACCATGTGTACGCGGGATGGGCCGGCCGTTCCTTCTACGGCACCCTTCTCGACGCCGGTGTGCGCATCTTCGAACGCGCGCCGCCGTTCATGCACGCCAAGGCATTGATCGTGGACGACGAGGTGGCCACGGTCGGTTCCGCCAATCTCGACTCGCGCAGCCTGCGGCTGAACTACGAGACGAACCTGCTCGTCTACGATACCGACTTCATCAACCGGCTGAAGCAGGCCGTGCTCGATGAATTCGCCCACGGCGAGGAGATCGACGCGGCCGACTGGCGCACGCGCTCCGCGCTCCGCCGCTTTGCCGAAAACGCCTGCGCCCTCCTTTCGCCCGTCCTTTGATTGCGCCAATGAAGGACTCGACGCAATGAGAGCGAGGATGTGGCTAACCGGAAAGGCATTCCTGACTACGGCAGCCGTCGCTGCGGCGGTTGGTTTCAGCGTCTACGTACTACGTTCCGCTTGGGATCTCTGGGGTGAGATGCAATGGGTCGCGCGACAGATCTCGGTGGGCGAAGCGTTTATGGCAGGGCTGAGCGGCGAGCAACTCGATCGTTGGGTCGGCTGGGCCGAGACGCGGATGGAGACTGCGGCACGCGATGGACTGCGGGAGATTCTTGGCACTGGGGAGCTTCCAAACGAACTGAAAGGTCTCGATCTTCTTGAATGTCGGATAGAGAGCAATACGGTGATCTTCGTCTGGATGGGTGGAATCGGTGGTAAGACGGCGCTTGAGTTTCGGCGGACTGAGGGTGGTTTGACCCGCGTCTTTGCGTGGTCGGAAGACGAGGCGCGGGAATTGCGGCGAGGACCATAGCGCGGGACATGGGGACAGAGAAGCAGTGTCGCGGAGAGAAGCGTTTGTAAGTAATTCCGAAAAAGGCCAATAGGACCCGGTCTGCGCCGAGTCGCTGTGTTGATCCCCAGAAACCCGACTGCTGTCCAAGGTTCGGACAACGGCATCTGCGGCTCTTCCAACCCTTGGACGGGAACGGAGGGAAGGCGAGACGGGATAACAGGATCTGCAGGAAGGGGAGGGGAAGGCGCCGTTCGTGGTGGGTGTGCGGCGGTGCGGCGCCTTTTTTCTCCCCACCGGGGCAAGCCCGGTGGGACCGGAACCGCAGGGGTGTGCAACCGCAGGGGCAAGCCCGGTGGGACCGGCACCGCAGGGGCGTGCAACAGCAGGGGCAAGCCCGGTGGGACCGGCACTTCAGGGGCGTGCGACCGCAGTGGCAGGCGCGGTGGGACCGGTAGCCGAGGGGTATGCGACCGCAGCGGGCGAGCGAGGTGGGGCCGGTACCTCCGGGGTGAGCGACCGTGGTGGGCGCGACGGGTCGGGCATGGGACCAACCCTGCTATCCAATAAATGTTGCGCGGCAAGACATTTATGCGATAGGGTGCCGCGCATGAATAATTTTGTAGTCATTGGACCCTTACTCGGGCGGATGGGGAAGGGCGCGGCAGCGGGTGCATGGTGTGCGTCGCTGCTCGCCGGTGCGGCGTTGGCGGGCGGCGGGCCGCAGAACGTGCTGGTCATTGTCAACGGGCAGAGCGACAGCTCGCTGCAGATCGCGAATACCTACCAAGAGCAGCGGGGCATTCCCGAGCGGAACCTCCTGTACCTCGAGTCCTCGAACACGGCGGCGTTCTACACCACGGGCGCCGCCGGGGATCTGCGCCGGACGATCACGGCGGCGAGTTTCCGGACGAACCTCCTGTGGCCTGCGCTCGGGTATATCCGGTCGCAAGGGCTGACGAACCAGATCGACTTCCTTGTGTTCTCGTCCGACATCCCGACGCGGATCGACGGTAGTTCGGAGTCGAACGCAGCGGCGAATATCGCCGGATCCGCGACGTTCGCCCTGACGGCGATGGCATCCTTCGCCGACCTCGTCGAGCTGCCGAACAGTGCATCCAACATGAGCCTCTCGATGGCCACGTACCGGGGAAGTACCTACAGTGCGGCGCAGCCCTCGACGCTGACCACCAACCTGACGCATGCCACGGTCTGGTCCAATGCGTCACCGCCGAAGGCGCGCCAGTACTACATGTCGACCTTGCTGGGATGGACGGACACGATGGGCAACTCGCCCGCGAAAGCTGTCGCCTCGCTGGTCCGATCACGCGCCGCCGATGCCACCGTGCCGGCCGGCACGGTCTATCTCGACGCGAACAACGATATCCGGGGCATCACGCGGCGCGGCGGGTTC
>CAYXFW010000337.1:2292-4090 GCA_964464305.1 uncultured Verrucomicrobiota bacterium | reverse complement strand
CGCGGAAGGCCGCGCGGCGGACGACGGAAGGAATGGGAACCCATTGCGTGGAGGATGAGGCCATGAGCGAGAACTCCGGGGCTGGCGTACCGGCGAACCAGACCACGACCGTGCAGCGCGAGCAGGTCAAGGCGCTGTTGCGCAAGGTCAATGCCGGCGGCGATGTCGCGACCGCCAAGCGCGACCTCACCGGTGTGCTCGCGCAGATTGCCCCGGAGGAAATCGCCGCCATCGAACAGGAACTGCTCGCGGAGGGACTGCAAGTTGGCGACCTCCACCGCATGTGTGAGGCCCACGCCCGCGTGTTCGGCGATGCCGTGGCGTCGGCGCCCCCCGACCTGCCCCCGTACCATCCCGTGGCCGCCTACCTTGCCGAGAACCGCGCGATCGCGTCCGCGGCGGAGCGCTTCGCGGAGGTGTGCCGGGTGGCCGGCCGCGAGTCCCGGGTTCCCGGGGAGGCCGGCGCGGCGCTGGACGAGATCGCCCGGGTGGAGACGCACTACGTTCGCAAGGAGAACCAGCTCTTCCCGGCGCTCGAGCGGAATGCCTTCAGCGGTCCCTCCAAGGTCATGTGGAGCGTCCACAACGAAATCCGGAGTTGGATCAAGGTGTGCCGCTTCGCCTCCGCGCAGGGCGATGCCGTCCAGCTTGCAGACCAAGGGCTGCACCTGGTCCGCATGGTCACCGAGATGATCTTCAAGGAGGAGAAGATCCTCTTTCCGACCGCGCTCCGGCTGCTGACCGAGACGGAGTGGCGGTCCATCCGCGCCGGCGACGACCAAGTCGGCTACGTCTTCATCCCTCCGCCGCCGCCGTGGCCGGCCGGGCGGACGGCATCGGCCGCCACGGATGCGGCTGCACCGCCCGCCGCCGTCGGCGAGATTCCACTGAACACCGGTGCGCTGACGCCGGAACAGCTCGATCGTATGTTGACGGCGCTTCCGATCGAGATCTCCTTCGTGGACGAGAACGATACCGTCCGGTACTACTCCGGCCACGAGCACCGGATCTTCCCCCGCAGTCCGGGGGTCATCGGGCGCGAGGTCCGCAACTGCCACCCTCCGAAGAGCGTCCACATGGTCGAGGCCATCCTGAAGGCGTTCCGCGAGGGCACGCGCAACGAGGCGTCGTTCTGGATGACCTTCCAAGACCGGTTCATTCTGATCCGGTACTACGCCGTTCGCGCGGCCGACGGCCGGTACCTCGGGACGATCGAGGTCTCGCAGGACGTGACCGACATCCGCAAACTGTCCGGCGAGAAGCGCCTGCTAGACTGGGACTGATCCCACGATTTTCCGATAGATGGGTCGCGGTGGAAAGGCGATGAGGCAACGATGATTTCGCAAACGGCAGAGTACGCCCTCCGGGCGATCGTGTGGATGGCCAGCCGGCCCGATGAGGGGTTCACGGCGCAGGCCCTGGCGGTGCACATCCACGTACCGGCGGGCTACCTGGCCAAGGTCATGAACGCGTTGGTGCGCGCACGGCTCCTCGTCTCCCAACGCGGCAGGAACGGGGGCTTCCGCCTCCGCGGGGACGCATCCAAGATTTCTGTGTTAGACATCGTGGACGCCGTCGATCCGATCCGGCGCATCCAGTCCTGTCCCCTCAGCCTGGCCACGCACGGCCTGCGGCTGTGCCCGCTGCATCGTCGGCTCGACCAAGCCATCGCGATGGTCCGGAAGGCCTTTGGGGGCACCACGGTGGCGGAATTGCTTGCCGAGTCGTCGTCGTCCCCGCTGCTGTGCGAGCGCAGGTCCCGCCGCGGCGCCCGCGTGGCTGCGCGGAAGTCGGTCGG
>CAYXFW010000337.1:0-2282 GCA_964464305.1 uncultured Verrucomicrobiota bacterium | reverse complement strand
GACGAACCGTGTGCCAAAGGATGGAGATGGAATCATGATGTCCGCGTCTTCCGGCAGATGGGCGGCCCTCTCACTACTTCTTCCGGTACTGCTTTGTTCCTGTGCGACGACGGACCTCGTCACAGGCCGGCAGACGAGGAACATCGACGGGATCAAGGAGGACATCCAAATCGGGCGGGAAGGGATGAAGGACTTCCTTCGCGAGATGAAGGAGGATGGTGCGCGGGTAGTTCGCGATCCGGTCCGGCTGGGACGGGTCGAGGCGATCATCCGGCATCTGGGGCAGGCCAACCGGTTGACGAACTTCCCGTACCGCGTGACCGTTTTCGAGACGGAGGAGATCAACGCCATGGCCCTGCCGGGCGGAGAGGTCGTCGCCCTCACCGGCCTCTGGGATCCGGACGAAGGCATGGTGAAGGATGCGGACGAGTTGGCGGCGGTCCTCGCTCACGAGATCGCGCACGTCGAGTGCCGGCATTCGACCGAGGCAATGACGCGGGAGATGCCGATGGAACTGCTACTCGGCGGCGTCGGGCTCTACGCGGAGTTGGCGGAGGACGAGGATCTCATGACCATTGCGGCGGCCGCGTTCGTGATCTACGAGGGGCTGGTCATTCCGAAGTACTCCCGTTCGGACGAGCTGGAGGCAGACCGGGTTGGGCTGATGTACATGGCCCGCGCGGGCTACGATCCCCAGGCTGCGCTGCGTATCTGGAAGCGACTGGACGAGGTCGAGGGCGGCGGATGGACGCCGCTGAGCATCTTTTCGACGCACCCCCCGCACAGCCTCCGCTACAAAGAACTCGAACCGCTTCTCCCGGCTGCGATGGAGGAGTTCCGCAGGGTGCGGGCGACGATCGGCGCGCCGCCCGACGAACTGCCGGGCCAAGGCGGTGGCAAAGGTCGGCTGCGCAAGACCGCCGGGTCGCCGACCTCGGGTGGCAAACCTAAAGAGCGGTGAATCGCGGTCCGCCCCTCCATGGGCGTTCATCCCCTTCGGCGCCCCTTCCGCAAGCTTCCGATATGTTGCCAATGTCGCAGACTCTGAACGTGAAATCTCCGGGCGGATCGTCATCGGAGGTCCGCCTGCGTCGGCACCGTGTCAGCCGCTGGGCCCACCGGTGGCTCTCGCTTGTCCTGGGGCCGGTGCTGATTCTGTGGGCCGCCAGCGGGATTGTGCTCGATCACCGCGAGGCGGTCGCACACCTGTCCGTCGACCGAAACCGCCTGGGTCCGGCCTACCGCTACGAGAACTGGAACCAGGCGGCCGTGCGCGGCGGGCTCCGGCTGGACGACGGAACCCTTCTGCTCTACGGCAACATCGGGATCTGGAAAACCGATTCCGGCCTCGGCCGTTTCGCGCCGTGGATGGACGGGCTGCCCCCGGGCGTCGACAGTCGCCGCACCTTCAAACTGCTGAGGTCGGGCGCCGGCGGCCTCTACGCGGGAACCCAGGCGGGCCTGTACCGCTTCGATCCGCGCGACGCGCGGTGGCGCCATATGGCCCTCGATCTTCGCGATCCTCGGATCGTCGACCTCGCGGAGTTCGAGGGCCGGATCGCCGCCCTGAGCCGCGACGAGATCCTCCTGCTGGACGACACCGCGGAGGCCGGCGCCGCGAAGCGCGTCCGCCTCCTTCCGGCGACGGATGGCGACGGCCGGACAAGCCTGTTCCGCACCCTGTGGATGATCCACAGCGGGAAGCTATACGGCCGGACCGGCGTCTTCTTCGTGGATGCGCTGGCGATTCACCTGATCTTTCTCTGCGTGACGGGTTACCTGTACTTCTTCCTGCCCCGGTGGATCCGGCGTCGAGTCCTGCGAGGGGCGGATCCGAAGCCGCTGGTGCAGGTCAACCGCCTCACGGTCCGCTGGCACAAGCGAATCGGAATCTGCGCCGCCGTCTTTCTGGTCGCCGTCGCCGCGACGGGCATGTTCCTGCGTCCACCGCTGCTGATTCCCATCGCGGGCCGGCGGGTCGCGACGGCACCCGGCTCGGTGCTTGCGGGATCCAACGCATGGGTCGACCGCCTTCGTGCCTTTCATTGGAATGCAGAGGGGAACTACTGGATCGTCGGCACCGACGAAGGATTCTACAGGGTCGCGAGAGGTCTCGACGAATGCCCCGTCCGGATCGAGCCGGGCCCGCCGGTCTCCGTGATGGGAATCAACGTCTTCGAGCCGCTGGGCCGGGGCTCGTATCTCGTGGGCTCGTTCGCCGGCCTCTTCGTTTGGCACCCGGAAAGCGGCACCGTCCGGGACTACATGACCGGCGAGGTTCC
>CAYXFW010000336.1:0-4090 GCA_964464305.1 uncultured Verrucomicrobiota bacterium | reverse complement strand
AGTCATGGGCGCGATCGCCGGGGCGGAGGGGGTGGCCGCCGCGGGCGCGGCCGACGTCACCGCCGCGCCCTCCGCCGGCACCGCCACCACGGCAGGTGCGGCGGCCGACGCAGGCGGCCCGGATGTGAGGATCGCAGCCGGCATCGGCTGCCTGACCGAAGGGAAGAACGAGGACCGGGGAGCCGCGGCGGGTGCAGCCCCGGGCACACCGGGTTGGACGACTGCTGCCGCCGGCGCATTCGTGGCGACCGGAGCTGCCGGTGCCGCCTGCACGGCGGGAGCCACCGCAGTCGGAGCCGGCGCGGACGTCGACGCGGGCGCCACAACGGTGCCGGGCCGCATCCGTGGACCGCGGCGGATCAGGATGTCGTCGACAGCGCCCGACCCGCCCGATTGGGCGATCGCCGGCCCCGCCCCAACGGCCCCGAGGGCGAGTACTGCGAGAATCCTGGACGTGGATCTGAAAGCGAAGGACGACTTCATGCCCCTGACCCTCCCGGAAGAAAACAACGGCCCCACCATCCCCCGGCCTGCAGCCGGCCACCTCGTCTGCCCGTGTTCGCGCGCGTCATACGGTAAGACCTACTCTACTCCACTGAGCGGTGGTTGTCACGTTTGACGGGCGGCTGATATGCTCCCCCCATGGGCACGATCCGGATATCGGGCGGCACGCTCGGCGGGCGACGCATCGCCGTGCCGCCGTCCGGTGTCCGGCCCACCCAGGATCGCCTCCGGCAGGGCGTCTTCTCGTCGCTCGGTTCGTCCGTCGCAGGCGCCCGCGTCCTTGATCTCTTCGCCGGATCCGGCGCCTACGGCATCGAGGCCGTCAGCCGCGGCGCCGCCTCCGTCTGCGCCGTCGAGAAGCACCCCGGAACCTGCGCCGTCCTGCAGCGGAACCTCCATGCCTTGGCCGCCGACCTCCCGGATGCCCGCATGCGCGCGGTCCGGGGGGACGCCCTGCAGCCCGCCGGCTATGCCGCGCACGGGCCGTTCGATCTCGTCTTCGCCGATCCGCCCTACGCCCCGGGTGAGGAGGCGGGCACCCTCCCATGCCTCCTGCGCCGGCTCGCCGAGTCCGGCGTCCTCGCCCCCGCCGCCCTCCTCGTCTACGAACAACCCGCCCGCGCCCTCTCCGCCTCCGACCCCGCCTGGACCCTCCTCCGCGAACGCGACTCCGGCGACAGCCGCTGGCTCCTCTACCGCCTCAATCCGCCCCCAATTCTCGCCTGAAAAAGGCTCCTCCGCCGGCTACAACAGACGGCGGGCCGTCCTTCGACATTCTGCGGTTCGATGTTCTGCGGTTCTGCGGTTCACCTCGGTGCGTTGCATGTGAGGACCGAGTTGTTACACTTCATCTCGATCGGTGTGCGTCCCGCTCCCGACACGAGCACCGAGCGACGGGGGCAAGGTGAGATCAGGTCGTGGAAAGTGACGAATAGGGCAATCACAAGGACCATCCATGAACGGACGCAGGGATGCCTCCGGTTCAGCGAGAAACGGAATGGGCACAAAGGAGGAGGACGGGTGAGTCTGATTCTGCCTGCACCTCGGCGTCCGGAGGGCCATGGAAGGAACTCATGAAACCATCCCACGAAGCCGCGCCGGAATCGAAGACGGGGTCTGCCGCATGCCGCGTTAGGCTGCCGAGTCTTATCGGCGGGATCATTTTCTCATTGTTCTTCTCCACAATTCTCACGCCGACCGAGTATGGAACGACGGAGTATCTCCAAGGGTATGGAGTCGTCATCCTATGCGCAGCCGCATGCCTAGTATTCGGAGTAATTAGGAAGCAACAGAAGTACATTAGAATGGCGACGGCGTTGTTGTATCTATCGCCGTTTCTTCCGATTCTCCTGTGATCGGGGTAGAATTAGGGCTAGGTAAATAGTCCGTGGTGGGCTTGTTGCCAGCCCGGCTGGAGTCCGGGGGGCGAGCGGTGCGAGGCGGGCCAGGGGCGGAGGATGGGGCCATAGAAACAGTGGCGGAGCTTCAGCCGCCGGGCGGCTTCTGTATATCGGCATGGCAAGATAACTGAAGCGAGGTCGCGAAGGCCGGAAGCGAAGCGAAGTTGTGCAAGGGTTGGAATGGCGAGTTCCTGTTCCCTGCCCAGTGCCTTCCTGTGGACGCGTTTCCCCTTGATCGTGTCGCGTGGCGGACGTAGCCTTTGCGTGCGGGGTTCTGGGTCAAAGATGCGGTCTCGGCATCGCTGGCGCCCGATGCGGGTGACCGCACGGCCCGCGCTCCCGATGGCCATGCTCAGAACTCTCGACCGCCGATTTCCAATGCAGATCCGGCCACAGGTTCTGCAGCGCGACAGGGTGACCGGGGGCTAGTTTGAGGATGGGACTGGGACGGCGGTCCAGACTTTGAGGTCGTCGAACCATCCGTCCTTGCCGGCGACGCCGAGTTCGATCTTCGATTTCGTGGGGTGGGCGATGCCGGAGGATTTCAGCCAGGCTGCGGGCTTGCCGTCGATCGTGACGCGCATCTGATCGCCGACGGTCTCGACGACGAGGGCATACCAAACGCCGGTTTCGAGCTTGGCGGGGAACGTCGCGCTCCGGCCGGCGAGCAATCTGGCGACCTCGGCCTTCCGGGCCGGGTCGTTGCGCAATGCGCGGATCTCGTTCTTCATCCCGCCGTCGCGCTCGTCGATGAGGGTGACGCCGTTGAGGCGGACCTGCGCGCGACAGAGATGGCCGTAGTGGGCGTTGGTGTACGCACGGTCGTCGAATTCAACGTCGATCATCGTGGCCCCGTCGAAGCGGATGCGGGTCTCGACGATGCTGTCCCGGGTGGGGATCTGCAGGCCGTGGACTGCGGCATGGGCCTTGTTGGTCGCCATGCCGTTGGCGGAGATCACGTCCTTGTCGCGCGTCTGGCTGCCCTTCAGCGCGCCGTTCTCGACGACGAAGGTGGGAACGACCTTGTGCCAGGCCGCCGCGGGCTTCTGTCCCTCGAAGTCGTCGGAGAAGATCAACTCCCCCTTTCGCGCAATGGAGTCCGCGGGGACCGCGGACAGGTCCGCGGCCAGGGCCGCGGTCGTTGCGGCAAGACTGACGGTCAGGGCGAGGCGCAGGTTCACGAGGTTCATGGTGTGTACTCCTTGGAGGACTATGGTCGAGATGCCGCCGAATTCCCAGAAGGAATCTTCCCGCCGCACTGCGGAACGGTTCAGGCGCTGGCGGGGTCGGGGACGAGGGTGCGGTGCATGAAGTCGAGGAGGGCGGGGAGTTGGGAGGACCAGAAGGCGCGGTCGTGGGCGCCGGGCGCTTCGAGGCAGGTCAGCGGCCAGTCGAGACCGCCCAGCAGGTCGCGGAATTCGCGCTGCGTGCCGAGGTGGGCGTCGTCCGTGCCGCAGGACAGCCAGAGCGCCGGGCGCGGTTCGCCGCCCGCGGCAACGCGGCGGGCGAGCGCGAACACGTCGTGCTCCTCCCGCGCGAGCCCGGAGGCGAGCGCGGTCTGGAACGGCTCCTTGCCCGGGTGGGGTCGCGCGCCGAAGTACAGCGATCCGGACAGGCAGCCCGCGGCGCCGAAGAGGTCCGGGTGCCGCAGGGCGAGCCGCAGCGCGCCGTAACCGCCCATGCTCATCCCGGCGATTCCGCGGGAGGCGCGGCCGGTCGACACGCGGAACGCACGCTCGATCGCGCCACGGGCGTCGCGGACAATGGCGTCCTCCCACAGGCCGAGCCCGCCGGCCCGCCGGTCGTTGACGTAGTAGCTCCGGCCGCCCTCGGGCATCGCAATCAGGATCCGCGACCGCGCGGCGAGAGCCTCGAGATCGTAGACGCGCGCCCAGGTCTCGAAGTCGCCCCCGAGACCGTGGAGCAGATAGAGCACCGGGAAGGGTCCGCGGCCGGGCGGGCAGAGCACATTCATGTGCGCCGGTCCACCGAGCGAGGGGCTTTCGTAGCGGATTGCGATGGAGTTCATGGGGTGGGGTGGGCTCTAAGTTTCAAGTTCCAGGTTTCAGGTTTCAAGTTTCGGAGTCTTGGGCTTCAGGTCGCTGTTCACGCGAACTTGAAACTTGAAACCTGGAACTTGAAACTCCCCCTCCTACATCTTCATCCGTCCCGCGATAGCGCGCTGC
>CAYXFW010000335.1:0-4093 GCA_964464305.1 uncultured Verrucomicrobiota bacterium | reverse complement strand
AACGTTTCGGGAGGCGAGTTCCGGTCCGCCGGCCTGACGCTGGGCGGGGGCGGCGGGAGCGGCAACCTGACGCTCTCCGGCGGCGCCGCGGAGGCGACGGGTCCGTGGGCGGTTCATACGGGCGGGCTGTGGGTAGATGGCGGGACGTTGTTGGCGACCAACGCGGGGGCGGGCATCACGATCGGAACCGGCGGCGCGGCTCAGATGACCGTGTCCAACGGCCTTGTCCGCGCGGGCGAGATCCGGATTGGCAACGGCGCCGATAGCGGGATCCTGACGGTCGCCGGCGGAATCGTCACGGGCGGGGCGGTCGTCGTCACCTCGACGGGCGTGTTGCGGCTCGACGTTCCCATCGACAGTGTCGTCTCCAATCTCGGCGACGTGCAGGTTTCGGCGAGCGACTACACGTTCCGGGGCGGACTTCACAATCTCGGCGGCTTCGCCGTCGGCGGCACGCAGATCCTCCATGTGCAGAACGGGCTCGCGAACAGCGGTTCGCTGGTGCTCGACAGCGGCGGGGCGCTGACCGCCGACGCATTCGTCGAAAGCCGTCATGACGGGACGACCCTCCTCCACGGCGGGGCGAGTCTGACCGTGAACTCCGTTTGGACCAACACCGGGGCGATGTCGCTCGATGGCGGGTCCGTGAACGGAAGCGCCGTTCAGAACGCGGGCCTGATCGAGGGTTGGGGCTCGATTCAGGCGTCGCTGGAGAACGGGACCGGGGGCATCGTGCGGGCCTCCGGCGGGCTGCTCTCGCTGGGCGGTTTGTCCGTCCAGAACCTTGCCGGCGGGACCATGGAAGCGCTGGAGGGGGCCACGCTGGGCCTTGCAAGGGACTTCGACAACTCAGGGATCCTCCACAACAGGGGCGGCATCGTTGACTTCTCGGGTTGGACGCTCACCAACTCCGGCGTGCTGACCGGATACGGAACGTTCAAGGCTGTCGCCACCTACAACCTTGGAGCGGCGACTTTCAGCGGGGGGACCGTGGCGGTCCATGGGCAGTACGTCAATGCATCCGGGCAGACCACGACGTGCGACCGTGTGGTCGCGAGATTTCATGGAGCGGCGACCAATTTCGGGAACTTCAAGAACGCGGGCGGCGAAGTCACGTTTCTCGATGCGTTCTACAACAACGGGAGTTTCGACAGCGATCCGGCGACGAATGTCTTTGCCGACCTGGCGCTTGGCCCGGACGGAGCGATGACCGGGGACACCCAGGACGTGTGGCGGGTCGGCGGCGCGTTCGACGGCGCCACGACGAACACCGCCTACAACGTATCCGGCTCCACGTTCGAGTTCACGAACCCGGCGGGGCAGGAATTGGAGCAGTTCTCGCGCGACCTGGGGCCGCGGTTGAGCGCCCTGGCGAACAACTGGGCCTTCGGAACGGTCCGACTGCAGGGGGCGACGGTGACGCTGGTCGAGCGCCGGGCCAACTCGTCCGGCCCCGACGCGGTCTACGCCGCCGCCCTGACCGGAACCGGCACGTTGAACGTCGGCGCCGGGATGGTGTTCTACTGCGGCAACACGAGCGGGTGGAGTGGGGTGGTGAACACCAGCGGCGGCGGTGTGTTCCGCTTCCTGCTGCCGGACGCGGAGGACTTCGACGGCGACGGGGTCAGCAACGGCAACGAATGCGAGTGCGGAACGGAGGCGACCAACGCGCTGTCCGTGCTGCGGATCGCGGCGATGTCCCTCGAGGGTTCCGACGCCTGTGTGACGTGGACCACGGTCGGCGGAAAGACCTACGTGATCCAGGCGGCTCCGTCGATTATGGACGGCCCGTCGACGAACTTCACGACGGTCTCCGCGCCGCTATCCGCGGGCGGCTCCGGCGAGGCGACGACCAACCTCTGGATCCCCGGTGCCGTCACCAATCGCTTCTTCCGTGTCCTCCTTTCGCCCTGAGCGCCGGGGCACAGCCTCTGTCCCCATGTCTTTGGAATGGGGAAGGGGAGGTGCGGCCGTTGTGGGCTATGCGGCGGTGAAGCGCCCTTTTCCTCCCCACCGGGGCGAGCCCGGTGGGACCGATCCCTCCGTGGGCATGGGGGGATCGGGGATGTGGCGGGGTCAGGATCCGGCGGGGCGGATCGAGCGGGCGGCGCGGCCGAGTTCGGCGTAGGACTTCCGCAGGAGCGTGCGGATGTGATGCCAGTCGGCATTCAGGCCCTTGGCGTCCCGAAGCGAGGCAGCCTCGGCGCGAAGGCGGCCGGCCGCGGCCAGGGAGGGATGGTCGCCGCAATACAGGACACGGTAGAGGCCGGCGATGCGTTCGCCGATGGCCGCGATGTCGTTTCCGTCGGGATTACGGCGAGCCGTCCACCATCCGAGTTCCGCGAGCGCCGCCTCGCGCGGGTTGAATGCGGAGCCGGATGCCCCGGCAAGAACGCGGTAGGCCTCGGTGAGGGAAGGCAGGACGTTGGTTTCGGCGTTGCCCTTCGAGTGGCGGAATCGCATCGCCGCGATGGCCATCCTGCGGGCGACTTCCTGGGATGGGTAGGCGGGCAGGTTGAACTGGGCGCGAAGCATCTCCTCGGCATAGGACGAGACCATCGGCGTCTGACCCGAGGATCCGGCAAACCACATCCGCGTCTCCGCATCCGCCACCCGCTTCGTATCGAAGGGCGCCCGCCAGGCATGGCGAAGCCCGAAGGCCGCCGCGGCGGCGGCGATGCAGACGATCATGACCAGCCATCGGACCCTCATGCAGCTCCCGAGTCCTGCGCGCCCGGCCCCATCGCCGTCCCGCAAGGTGGAGATCATTGTAGCCGGCCGCGGCGAGGCGGGCAAACCGACGGGGGAGCGGTGAGGCAGTATGGTAGTGAGGCAGTGTGGCAGTGAGGCAGTATGGCGGTGTGGCGGTATGGCAGTATGGCGGTGGGGCGACGATCCTAATGTCGGGGACTTCCGAATGAGCCAAGAGGGCGCAGTGTCCAGATCTTGTGCCATAGTGGCACTATCATGCGAGGTCGCATGTAACTCATAACATATTAACGAACAACACTATGCAATATATGTGGCTATTGGCATTGGTGGTGCTTCATGGGGAGATGAGGTGACGAGATGCAGATGGACAAGCTGACGATCAAGTCGCAGGAAGCGTTGCAGGCGGCGCAGAAGATCGCGGGCGAGCGACAGAGCCCGGAGATCGGGGTGGAGCATTTGCTCCTGGCGTTGCTGGATCAGCCGGAGGGTGTGGTTGCGCCATTGCTGGAAAAGATGGGCGTCCATCGCGGGCAGTTGCGCGGCGCGGTGGAGTCGCGCATCGGCATGATGCCGGTGGTGAGGGGGCAGACCGGGGATCTCGGCCTTTCCCACGCGATGCGTCAGGTATTGGATGGCGCGTTCGCGGCGGCGGGACGGCTGCACGACGAGTATGTCAGCGTCGAGCATCTCTTTCTGGCGATCGTCGAGGCGAAGGACACGCCGGCGGGGGCGCTGCTGGCGAAGGCGGGCCTCCATCCCGAAGGGGTGCTGCAGGCGCTTCAGTCGGTGCGCGGCTCGCATCGCGTGACCGATCCGAATCCGGAGGACAAGTACGAGGCGGTCAAGAAGTACGGTCGCGATCTGACGGAGATGGCGCGGCAGAAGAAGCTCGACCCGGTGATCGGCCGCGATACGGAGATCCGCCGCGTGATTCAGGTCCTTTCGCGACGAACCAAGAACAACCCGGTTCTGATCGGCGAACCGGGCGTCGGCAAGACGGCGATCGTCGAGGGCCTGGCGCAGCGCATCGTCGCCGGCGACGTGCCGGAGGGTCTCAAGAACCGCACGGTGGTCGCGCTGGACCTTGGCTCGATGGTGGCCGGCGCGAAGTACCGCGGCGAGTTCGAGGACCGGTTCAAGGCCTTCCTGAAGGAAATCCTCGCGGCCGAGGGCCAGATCATTCTGTTCATCGACGAACTGCACACGCTCGTCGGCGCCGGCGGCGCGGAGGGCGCGGTGGATGCGTCGAACATGATCAAGCCGCCGCTGGCGCGCGGGGAGCTGCGTTGCGTCGGGGCGACGACGATCGACGAATACCGCAAGTACGTCGAGAAGGACCCCGCGCTCGAGCGCCGTTTCCAGCCGGTGAGCGTCGGCGAGC
>CAYXFW010000334.1:0-4123 GCA_964464305.1 uncultured Verrucomicrobiota bacterium | reverse complement strand
CGAGACATGCGGTGACGTCGTCGTGGGCGAGGGCGTCGATGTTGGTCACAAAGAGCGCGTTGAAGTGGCCCGGCGGAACCGCCTTCGTGATCTCGGCGCCGCGAATGACAATGACGTCGTACTGCCGGCCCGGCCCGCGGGCGAGTTCGCCGGGACGCATGTGCCGGGTCGGGATGTCGTCCTTCTTGGGCTGGTTCTCGATGTGGTCGGTCAGCGCGATCGCGTCGAGCCCGTCGCGCCACGCCTCCTCCACGCGCCACGTCGGCCAGACATTGCCGTCGGAGAAGACCGTATGCATGTGGAAATCGCACGTGAGGGTGTGGAGTCCCTCGATGTCCGGAACCCGGATTTCCTGCCGCTCCAGAGCCGGCGCGAGGGTCGCCGAAAACGCGATCGCTACCGCAACCGCCACCCACGTCGTCTTTCGCTTCATACGAACCTCCGCCCCGGGCGCCACCGTTTGCCCGAGGCGGTCAGAGTGTCACCGCCGGAATGTCCGGGCAAGCAGGAACCGCTCCCCCAAGATCCCGGCTAAACGTGAGAGATCAAGGACGAGAGTTGCTCCGAGGGTCTCCCGCACGGCGCCGACGGAGCGGCGCCCTCCAGTCCGTCCTCTCGTATCTCTATGGGATGAGCATTGGAGGGCCGCGCTCCGTCGCGGCCGTATCCATGCGCACTTAGCGACGGCCCCATTCGCGCGCATCCGGCGCAGGCGAGAATCTGGGGCTCCTGCCCCCCTTCAGCCCGGCGCGCCCGGGTCTCGACGACCTGCGTCCGGGGCTCTATCCTCGCACGCATGAATGCGACCCTGCCGCTTCGCCTTTCCATCCTCGGTTTCGCCGTCGCCGCCGCGGGCGCCTTGGGGGCGGTCTGCGAGCCCTGGCAATCGCCGTACGCCGGCGGCGATGTGACCGGCCGGCATGTGATCGCCTGCTGGCGGTTCGCACCCGGCGCAGAACTGAAGGACTCGGGCCCGAACGGACACGACCTGAAGGTGCAGGGCGCGGGATTCGTCGCCGATGGACGTTTCGGCGGCGCGCTGGAGCCGACGACGGAACCGCAGGTGCTCGAGAAGAAGCACGGCGTCCTTGCCGCCGACCATTCCGCCCTGTCTCCGGCCGGCGCCTTCACGCTCGAGGCATGGATCTGCCCGGGCGTCGTTTTCACCAACGCCGGCGAGGCGTTCATCCTCGACAAGAAATACGCCGGCCAGTGCGACTACCAGTTCACCCTCTCGGCCCCGGACAAGGCCGGGCGCCGCTCGCTGACGGCCCGGCTCGGATTCGGCGGCGATTCGGAGGCGTTCATTTCCGATCCCGGGACGTTTGCGACGGGCGCCTGGACGCATGTCGCCTTCACCTACGACGGGGACGGCCGTGGGCGGTTCTACGTCGACGGATCGGTCCGCGGCGGCCGCGACCGGCCCGGCCGGGCTTCCGTCGTCCCCGGCGCGCTCGGCGTGACGCTCGGCGACCGGACGGGCAGCAATCACCGCGCGTTTCCCGGCCGCATCGCACAGGTCCGGATCTGCTCCGGCGTCCTCGAGTTCCGCCGCGCCGCCGCCGGGCTCGTGTCCGGCCGGACGTCCTTCATCCGCATGGAGCCCGCCGCCGTGCTGCGGATCGCGGTGACCAATTTCCAGCGGACGCAGGCGGAGGGCGTCGCGGTGGCGATCTCGGTCGACGGATCGGCCCGGACGAACCTGACCCTTCCGGCGATCGCCCCCGGCGCCGTCGCGGAGGCGTCGGTGGCGTTCGACACCACCCTCCGTCCGGGCACCTACCGCATCGGCGCCATCCTGCGCGTGCCGGGCAGCCCGTCGTGGACGAGCACCGATTCCTTCGACCTCACCCTTGTGCCCCGTCCCCCGCCATTCCGCATGCCGGTCGTGATGTGGGGCGGATACTCGCCCGAGGGCGCGCTGAAGGACATGCCGCGCATGAAGGATCTCGGCTTCACGCACTGCCTCGGGTTGGGCGCGGACTACGTTGCGATCCGCAAGGCCGGCACGTCGGTCGCGGCCGGACCGCCCGCGCTTGTCGAGCAGACCGAACGGATGCTGAACGAGGCCCTCGCGCAGGACTTCGGCATTCTGGCGACCCTGTCCCCCGGCTCCGCGCTCAAGAACGAGACCGGCCTGCTCCGCGTCAATGCCAGGGGCGAGCCCCAGACCAACCGGCCGGACATCTGCGCCCTGTCGCCCGGCGTGAAGGACTACTGCCGCAATGTCGGAGAATCCGTCGCCCGCGCTTACGGCCGCTTCCCCGCATTCCAGGGCGCGCTCCTGCACACCGAAGTGCGCGACCATGCCTTCGTCTGCCGTCACGAGCACGACCGCGCCGCGTGCCGCGCGGCCGCCGGCGTCGAGATCCCCGACAATCTGGCCAAGAACGGGCGTCGCTGGGAGAAGATCGAAGGCTTCCCGGCCAACCGCGTCGTTGCCGACAACGATCCGACACTGGCCTGCCTGCGCTGGTTTTGGAAGGAAGGCGACGGATGGAACGGCCTGAACACCGCGATCTACGAGGGACTCCGGGCCGGCGGCGTCCGGCCGGGCTTCTGGACCTTCCACGACCCCGCCGTCCGCGTCGCGAGCACGTGGGGGAGCGGCGGCGCGGTCGACGTGCTGTCGCAGTGGACCTACTCGTATCCGGATCCCATCCGCATCGGTCTGGCGACGGACGAACTCTTCGCAATGGCCCGCGGCGCGAAGACTCCCCAGCGCGTGATGAAGATGACGCAGATCATCTGGTACCGCTCCCAGACCGCGCCCGCGCGCACCGGCGACGTCGCCCGCGCCGCCGCGCAGAGCCCCTGGGAGGACACCGACCCCGATGCCGCGTTCGTCACGATCTCGCCGATGCACCTGCGCGAGGCGTTCTGGACCAAGATGGCCCGGCCCATCCAGGGCATCATGTACCACGGCTGGCAGTCGCTCGTGCAGTGCGGCGGCAACGAGGGCTACCGCTTCACGCATCCCGAAACGCAGCACGAACTGCGGCGGCTTGTCCACGAAGTCGTCCAGCCCCTTGGCCCTGCCCTGATGCAGGTCCCCGATGCGCCCGCCGACGTCGCCTTCCTCGAGAGTTTCGCCTCCCAGATGCTCGCCGGCCGCGGCACCTACGGCTGGGGCCATACCTGGAGCGGCGATGCGTGGCACGTGCTCCAATACGCCCACCTCCAGCCCGAGGTGGTCTACGACGAGACCGTGCTGCGCGACGGTCTCGACCGCTTCAAGGTCCTCTGCCTCTTCGACTGCGATGTGCTGACGGAGTCCGTCGCCGCGCGCATCCTCGCGTTCCAGAAGAAAGGCGGCCTCGTCGTCGGCGACGAACGCCTCGCGCCGGCGATCCGGCCAGATTTCGTCATCGAGAGTTACACGCGAACGCGCAAAGCGGACGAGGACCGGCAGGCCCTCGTCGACCGCGCCGGGAAGCTCGGGAAGTCGCTGGCGGGCCGCTACACGCGGGCCGTCGAGTCCAACCGGGATCTCGTGATCCCGCGCCTGCGCCGCTACGGCACGACCGACTACCTCTTTGCCGTCAACGACAGCCGCGAGTTCGGAACCTACGTCGGACAGCACGGACTCGTCATGGAGAACGGCCTCCCGCTCGCTGCGGAAATCGCGCTGGCCCGTCCCGCCGGCCATGTCTACGACCTTGTTGAAGGGGCCGCTGCGGACGTCGGGACCAACCGCGCAGGCTGCATCACCGTGGCCCGCGAGTTCGGCCCCTGCGAGGGTCGTGTTTACATGATCACCGACCGCCCGATCGCCGCCGCGAAGGTCGAGGCACCCGCCTCGGCGAAGCGCGGCGGGACTGCGACGATCCGCATTTCGGTCGTCGATCCGGCCGGCAAGCCGATCGGCGCGGTGGTCCCCGTGCGCGTCGACATCCGCGATCCGGACGGGCGCGAGGCGGAGCGATCCGGTTGGTATGGCGCGAAGGACGGCGTGCTCGACCTGCGGCTCGACTTCGCCGCCAACGACACGCCGGGCACGTGGGAGATCCGCGTCCGCGAACTCGCCTCCAGCCGCCGCGCCGCCGGGTTCCTGACGCTCCGTCCGTAGACCCGCCGTTCGCGACCCCGGAAGTTCCAACCCTTGGACGCATCCCTCTGCGGG
>CAYXFW010000333.1:0-4133 GCA_964464305.1 uncultured Verrucomicrobiota bacterium | reverse complement strand
TGACCAAGGCCGTCACGGTTCGCAGCGTGAACGGCGCCGGATCGGTCACGATCGACGGCAACCATGCGACGCGCTGCGTCTACATGGATCATGCCGGCGCCGTGCTGGACGGCTTCACGGTCCAGGGCGGATATATTCCGGGCGGATTCGGGGGCGCGATCAACGTCGTCAATGGCGGAACGGTGCAGAACTGCATTCTGCAGGGCAATCAGGCCCGGGACGGCGGCGGGGCGGCGATCGACAACGCCGGGCTGATCGTCAACTGCGTCATCCGCGACAACCTGGCGTCCGACAACGGTTCGTCCGGCTACGGCGGCGGCGTGCGGCTCCTGAACGGCGGGACCGTCCGCGGGTGCCTGATCGTGCGGAACACGTCGCGCAACTACGGCGGCGGCGTCAACGTGTGGAACGCGGGCCGCGTGGAGAACTGCACGATCGTCTCGAATGCCGCGCCCAACGGGGCGGGCATCCGCACGCGCCAGCAGGGCATCGTCGTCAACTCGATCCTGTACTTCAACAACGGGCTCGACTGGCAGTTGAACGGTTCCGGTTACGCCTACACGAACTGCTGCACGCCGGGCGCGTCGGGGTTGCCCGGATCGGGCAATCTGGCGGGCGATCCGCTCTTCGCCGGCCTCGCGACGGGCGATTTCCATCTCCAGTCCGGATCGCCATGCAGGAATGCCGGCATATTCCAGCCTTGGATGACCGGCGCGAAGGATCTCGACGGAAATGACCGTGTGCTGGAGACCGCGGTCGACATCGGCGTCTACGAGTCCGCGCCGCCGGCGGTCTGCGATGTGGCGTTGTTCCTGTCGGCCGACGTCCCCGCGCCGAACCCGGGCGACACGGTCCGTTTCACCCTTGTCGCGACGAACCTCGGCCCCGGCGATGCTTCGGTCGTCCGGATCGCGGATGTCCTGCCCGCGGGCCTCACGCCGGGCGGCAGCACGCCGAGCCAGGGGACCTATGCGGGCGGCGTGTGGGACGTCGGCGCCCTCGCCGCGGGCGGAAGCGCCACGCTGACGCTGGCCGCCACGGTGGATGCCGGCACGGGAGGAACGGCGCTGACCAACACGGCGGTCCTGTCGGCCGTCACGCCGGCGGACAGCCAGCCGGCCAACGACAGCGCCCACGTCTCGATTCGCATTCCGCTGGTGGACCTTTCGGTGGCGAAGACCGTGGACGATGCGCGGCCGAATGAGGGCGGGATGATCGTCTACACGGTCACCGCGGCCAACGCCGGCCCCGATGCGGCAACCGGCGTCGCCATTCGCGATCTGCCGCCGGGCGGCGTGACCTACGTCAGCGACAACCCCAGCCGGGGCAGCTACGACGCCGCGAGCGGCGTGTGGGCGGTCGGCACGCTCGATCCGGGCGCGGGCGCGACGCTTGTCGTGAGGGCAACGGTCGATCTCGGCACAGCGGGCGGGGCGGACATCGAAAACGCCGCTTCCGTGCACGCCGTGAACGAGGAGCAGGGGACCCGGTCCAACGACACGGCGGTCGCCTCGATCCATGTGCCGCTCGTCGATGTGTCCGTCGCCAAGGCGGTCGCGGTCGAACCCGACAGCTCGCCGAACGCCAACGTGGGCGACACGGTCACCTTCACGGTCACGGCGGCCAACGCGGGGCCGGACTTCGCCTCGGCGGTTCGCGTGACCGACGCCCTGCCCGCGGGGTTCTCGATGACCGGGCACTCGGCTACGCTCGGCGCCTACGATGGCACCACGTGGTCGATCCCGCAGCTCCACGTCGGGACGAATGCGGTCCTGACCGTGACCGCGGCCGTGGCCCCGGGAACCGGCGGCACGACGCTGACCAACGCGGCTGCGGTGGCATCGGTTGCCGAGAAGGATGCGAACGGCGGCAACGATCGCGCCCGCGCCTGCGTCTACGTCGAGCTGGCCGACCTCGAACTGCTGAAGACCGGCGAGATGTCCGACGTACCGCTCCGGTGGTCCATCCCGCTGCACAAGGGCGGGGAGTACCGGGTGATCGTGGACAATCAGGCCGTGCCGGCGTTCCACATGTGGGGCGTGGGCGACCTCAAGGGCCCGGCGATCGACCGGAATTTCCACCACGTCGTCTGCCGCTTTACGCGGGGCGTCCAAAGCTACGGACCGCACGTGCTGGATCTCTTCATCGACGGCGTCAAGGTGGCATCCCGCGGGTCCGGCGGAATCGCGGTGCCCGGCGCGCAGCCGCTGAGGCTCGGGTTCGCGCCCGACCCCGGCGTGCATTACGGCGGCGCGATGGACGAGGTCCGTCTGTCCAGGGCCGGCCGCAGCGATGCGTGGATCGCGACATCCTTCGCGCAGCAGTCGGATCCGGCCGGGTTCCTCGAGGTCGGCGCCGGCGGGGCGGGCACGATGTACGCCCGTCGGAAGAGTCTTGCCATCCATGCCGCGAAAGTGGCCGGCGATCTCTCCGATTTCCCGGTACTCGTCGATGTGACCGACCCCGAACTGCGGACCGCCGCCGGCGGCGGGCATGTGCAGAACGCGCAGGGATGGGACATCGGGTTCACGCTGCCCGACGGGACGCCGCTGGACCACGAGATCGAGCGATATGTGGGAAGCGAGGGGCGTCTGACCGCGTGGGTGCGGGTGCCCGCGGTCTCGGCCTCCGCCGACACGACGATCCTGATGCACTACGGTGACGCGTCCGTCGCCGCCGCGACGGTCCATCCCGCGGGCGTTTGGGATGCGGACTTCGCGATGGTGCAGCACATGGACGAGGTGTCCGGCCCGCTGGCGGATTCGACGGCCAACGGGAACGACGGGACGGCCACGGGTGCGGCTTACGTGGAGTTCGGACGCACCGCGGGAGCGTATGCGTTCGACGGGATCGACGATGCCGTAGAGATCCCGCATGCCGCGTCGCTTGCGCTGACGCAGGGCAGCTACACCCTCGAATGCTGGATCAGCCGCCGCAAGGTTCCGGCGGATGCGATGTTCCGCGTCCTCCTCGGGAACAACGGTCCCGACGGCGCGGACGAGGTGCGGGTCGACGATCGCATGGGCGGTCTGGTCTATGCCGGTCATTTCACCCGGGCGGGCACCCACGATCCTGGGACGGGACAATGGAACGTCGGAACACTCGTCGCGGGCGGCGTGGCGACCAACTGGATCCTGGCCAACCGGACGGCGACCGGTACGGTGCAAAATTGCGCGGAGGTCATGACCGCCGAGCAGGCCGATCCCGATTCGGCGCACGGCAATCATGCGGCAAGCGAGGACGACCAGTCCTGCGTCACGATCGGCGGCGCCGTCTTCCCGCCGTGGATGCTGGCGGACTTCGAGGTGGTCGACATCGCCTTCGCACCGGCCGCGCTCAGCAACGGCTGCTCGTTCGGCGCGGGGGTCACCGTGCGCAACAAGGGCGACATCCCCGGCGACGCGGGCGTCCTCAAGCTGTGGCTCGACAGGCCTGTGGACGCGGTGCCGTCGGATGCGGCGGACCGTACCGTGCCCGTCGGCATGCTTGCGGTCGGCGAACTGCGGACGATCACGGTCGCGGGACTGACCGCGCCGGCCGCCGACGGCACGTACCATTTCCGGGCTTTTGTCGACGGAACCGATGCGACGGCGGAGAAGAGCGAGGGCAACAACCAGAAGACCTCGGTGTATACGTTTGCGCCGGTCCCCTCGCTGGCGCCGGACTTCGACATTGTGGCGATCGGTCTGCAACCCGCCTCGCCGACGCCGGGCGCCGCCCTCACGGTGGCGGTCACGGTGCGCAACAAGGGCGATACGACGGGCGATGCGGGACTGCTGAAGCTCTGGGTGGACCGCGCGGCTCCTGCGGGAAGCGGCGATGCGGGCGATGCGGCGACCGCCGTGGGCGCGCTGGCGCCGGGCCAGGTCCGCGTCATCACGTTCGCGGGCCTGGTCGCGCCGGCCGCCGGCTGGCCCACGCTTCGCGCCTTTGTGGACGGGGCGGATGTCACGATCGAGAAGAGCGAGGGCAACAACCAGAAGACCCTTGCGTACGGGGTGGCGGCCGCGCCGACGTGGCAGAAGCCGGACTTTGTGGTCAGCGCCGTGACACTTGCGGCGCCTCCGTCGGCGGGCGGAGCCATTGGACTGACTGTCACGGTGAGAAACCAGGGGGACATCCCCGGCGACGCC
>CAYXFW010000332.1:0-4143 GCA_964464305.1 uncultured Verrucomicrobiota bacterium | reverse complement strand
CCGCGCCGGACGCCTGTGCGGGATGGAGCCCCTCGAAGCCGGCGAGAACCGCGCGATCCGTGCCGTGTCCGCCACCCGTGGCGCCGAGCGATCCGCGCAGGCTGACGCGCAGCCGCGAAGCGCCGTCCGGCACCCGCGCACGCTGCCAAAAATCCAGCGCGGCCAGCATCGGCCCCATGGTGTGGGACGACGACGGTCCCACGCCGATCTTGAACAGATCGAAGACGCTGGTGACGATCGGTCCGTCCTTCATGGTCCGCCCCCCCGGCGCGGGGGCGCCCCGAATGACGGTCCCGGCGGCCGGCCGGATTCGTCGTCAAAATGGCCCGGATCCGGGCGGAAGAGGACGCGGTCGATCGGGGCCTCGGGGACGGCGGCGCGAATCCGCGCGACGAGGTCGCGCAGGCCGCGCTCGGCTTCGAATTGGATGACCGGATGGTCCGCGAAGACCGTCAGGGTCCGCCCGCGGATGCCTTCGGAAGGGCCGGGACGCAGATGGCGGGCGTACTCCGGGCCGACGATCGCCGGCCAGCACTCCAGGAGGCGCGCCTTCCACGGCGGCGCCGCCTTGCAGACCTCGTCCCAGAGACGCGGGAGCAGGTTTTGCACGGACTGCGAGGCATCGACGGGCGCCGGCTTTCGACGGCATCCAGAACTCGGACGTATATCCCCGGTCGGTCGCAGCGTCACGGCCCCTACTCCACCTGGCAGATCAGACCCTTGAGATACTCGCTCTCGGGGAACGTCGCCAGCGACGGATGATCGAACGGCTGGCCGAGGCGGTCCAGCACGCGCACATTCCGCCGGGCGTCCACCGCGGCCCATCGGAGCATGGTCTGGAAATCGTCGGACGAGACGAGTCCCGAGCAGGAATACGTCGCCAGAATCCCGCCGGGCGTCAGCAGCTTCATGCCGAGCAGGTTGATGTCCTTGTAGGCCCGCATCCCCCGCTCCTTCTGGCCGGCGCTGAAAACGAAACGGGGCGGGTCGAGGACGATCAGGTCGAACGTCCGCCCCTCGTCCCGGAATCTGCGCAGGGCCTGCGGCACATCGGCCTTCCGGTAGTCGGTGGGAACCGACGTTCCGTTGAGCTCGTGATGCATCCGCGCCGCCGCGAGGGCTGACTCCGACGCGTCGAGCCCCAGAATTTCCGCCGCGCCACCACGGGCCGCCGGCACTTCGAACGCGCCGCTGTAGCAATAGCAACTGAGCATCCGGCGTCCCTTCGCCCACGCGGCGGTCCGGCGCCGGTTCTCGCGCTGGTCGAGGAAGAACCCGGTCTTCTGGCCTTGCGCGAGATCCGCCTCGAAGTTGCAGCCGTTTTCGCGGAAGCGGACGGGCCCCGCGTGTGTGCTGCATGCGCGGAGCGAGTCGCGGGCGACGCCCTCGCGCTCGACCGCATCCGGGTCGGCGTCGACCGTCACGGCCGACAGCCCCGTCGCGGCCCGCAACGCCTCCAGCAGGGGTTCGATCCAGAGTTCCACGACCTTGGCCACGACGCGCACGGACAGCACGTCCGCATACCGGTCCACGATGAGCCCGGACACGCCGTCGGCCTCGGAGAAGACCAGCCGGAAGGCATCGGCATCCGCCGGCCCCCGGGCGGCGATGTGATCGACGCGGCGCCGGACCGCCTCCCCGATACGGGCCGCCAGGAGCTCCGGACCGGCCGTCACATCCGGCTGCCAGGAATACAGGCGCAGGGCCAGATCCGCACCTGCGCAGAGAACGCCGGAGGCCAGCCAGTCGCCGTCCGCCGACAGGACGTCGGCGATGCACAGCTCCCCGGTCTCCGCGCTGACGCCCGCGATGGCGCCGGAGAAGACCCAGGGATGGCGGTTCAGGACGCTTTTCTCGCGCCCCGGCTTGAGCCGGACTGTGATGCGTTGCAGTGACATGATGCGGCGAGGATACCACACTCGCTCACTTAACGGGTTGCCCGTATCCGGTAGAACAGCGATGTGCCGGAGGCATCGGGATGCAGGTGGCTTGGGGACAAGGTCGTGATCGGAACGTTCGTGAAGATGGCTTTCCACAGTTCGGACGTGCCGACCATGCCCGGCCGGCATTCCAGATACTGGAACGCGTTGCTGCCGCCTTTCCAGTCGATAAGAACACCGGCCGGAAGCGTCCGGATGCCGGTGATCGCCAGCGTGGAGCCGGGATCCGCAGGGTCGGTGTCCGCCAGAAACTCCGCAAGGTTGCTCGTGCCGTCGAAATCCGTGTCCGCGGTTGGATGGAGATTCGTGAAACTGCCGTCAAATCGCCACTCCCACCAGTCCGGCATGCCGTCCGCATCTTCGTCGGCTCCCGGCGGGATGATCGCATAGGTGAAGGTGGTCATCGGACCCATGTGCGACGCGGAGGTCAACGGCACCAGGTTCAGGACCACGGTGCGGCTGTGAAGTGCGCCGTTCGAAATGACGTTCAGGATCAGGTGATTCGTGAAGACGGTGGTAAAGTTCGCGAATCGCGTTTCCATCATGCCGCCCATCCGGTAGTCCACCCCGTATTGCGCCGTGCTGGCTGCATCCACTTCGCCCTTCAGCCACAGGCTCGGCGGCCAGTTGGTGTAGCCCGCCGGGAGGGTCAGAACCACCGGGATACCGACCGCCCCGACCGTTTCATCGCCGGTTCCGCCGCTGACCCCAAAGCCAACCGACGACACGGCGCCGGGAACATCGACGAACAGATGCAGGATCGTGTAATTGTCCATCACTTCGTAAGGATTGAGGAATCCATACCGCACCGAGTGACCCGGCTGGGTGGTGAACGAGAGCCGGATCGGTCCCTCCGGCACCGTCAGGCTCCAACTGCCATTGGTTTCGACGGATGCATCCAGGCCGGACAGGTCATCGTGAACGGTCAGCGGCCCGTAGAGCTCGGGATTGTACGTAGGCAGCGTGCCCTCGAGGTACGCGATGCCGCCAATGGTCCATGTGTTGGTTCGGCGCAGGAAGTCCACATTCGAGATGCTGGACACTCCGACGTTCACCACGCCGGTCGTCGAGCCGCCCACGCTGCAGGTGTACGAGTGCCCCCCGAACCGGACCATGAGCTGGTAGGTGGTGTTGCTCCGAACGTGGATCATGTACTGACCGTTGGAAGACGTTTCCCCCGAGGCCACAAAATTGCTGGATCCAAACTGAACCGCGGGCGAGCCGGTGCCCCAGTTGTTGACCACGGCGCCCGACACGGGGTTGCCGGACTCATCCTTCACCGCACCGCCGATCGTAAGCCCGCCGCCGTCCCCGACCGTCACCGCCGTCGCAACCGTTGTGCGGCCGCCCTTCATATCGGTGGCCGTACACCGCACCAGGCAGATGCCATTGCCGGCCCATGCGTTGCTCGCCGATGTGCGCAGGGTTGTGTCGGCGTTTGGAGTCCCGGCGCCGAACGGACGAATGCCGGAACCGGCCGGCGCGTCGGAATCGTCGAACTCCCAGAAGTAGGCCAGGTCGTCCCCGTCCGGATCCGTCGCGGCTGCGGTGAACGTCACCATCTGGTTCGTCGCTGGTGTCAGCGTGGTGGCGGAAATGGACAAGGACGGGGCCCGGTTGCTTGGGAACGGGCCGAAGTTGACCACCACGTCCAGCGACTCGGGCGACGTGCCGCCGTTGCGCACAGGGGTTATGTGGAGGTCCCCGTTCACATCCGAGAATGTCCGCCCAAGGAGAAGGGGCGCATCGAAGATCGTGGCGCCGCCGGTGCCCCAGACCGGATCCGGGTAGAGCCCCCCCGCGCTGCCGGGCGTCATATCCAACAGCCTGGGGGCTCCGGCCGAGGAAAGAACGTTCTGGGCGCCCCAGAGCACATGCAGACCGTTCATGCTCCAGACGTTGTTTGTCGTGGACTGGCGGAACTCGAACCAGTAGTGATTCGCCGGATCCCTCACGATCCTCATCGCATAGTGGTTGCCGGCCGTGACCGCGCCCTGATCGAACGCATGGATGCGATACGTGCCGGATGTGACGGGCGCAGCGACCCTGTCATCCGGCAGCCATCCAAGGGCATTCTTGGAATAGGCACAGAAATCCGCCAACACGCTGGTTCCGAAGCCCATCTTGTCGAACGGGTTGCCATAGTCCGCCCACCAGAATCCGGTCTTGGACGGATAGATGTAGGACGAACTCGAGAAACTCT
>CAYXFW010000331.1:0-4173 GCA_964464305.1 uncultured Verrucomicrobiota bacterium | reverse complement strand
CCGGTCGTCCCCGTCGCGCCGGGCGCCCTGCGCCGCGTCGCCTCGCTCTTTCGCGAGTGCTGCGGAGCGTTTGCAGGCGGGGCGACCGTGCCGCGCGTGCTCTTCGTGTCGCAGGTGCTCCGACACCTGCTCGCGGTGCTCTTTCACGACAACCCCCGCTTCACGCCCGGCGTGCCGGCGGCGAGTCATCGCGATTTCCAGGGATCGATCGACCATATGCGCGCGCGTCTCCGCGAGGGCGTGACGCTGGCGGAGCTGGCGCGCCGGGTTGGGCTGTCGCCGTCCCGCTATTCCTTCCTCTTCAAGGCCGCGACCGGCCACTCGCCGGTCGAGCATTTCATCCGCCTGCGCCTCCAGGCGGCGGCGCGCCTTCTGGACACGACCGACCGTACCGTCAAGGAGGTCGCGGCCATGACCGGCTACGACGACCCTTTCCACTTCTCCCGCGCCTTCCGTCGCGTCACCGGTCAATCCCCCCGCGCCTACCGCCGCACCGCGAAGGGATGACCGTCCGCGGTGCGCGGGGGTCGAGGATCGAGGGGCGAGGGGCGGGGCTGCCACGGCGCCCCCTGACGTCCTTGCACATCGGCCTGCGGCGGAGCCGGCCCTCTCAAAGCCTCGCCCAGGCAGCAACGCGGGGATCCGGATGCTGCTTCGAGGGTCTATCCATCGGCGCCGGTGGAACGGCGCCCTCCAGATCCATCTTCTCGTATCTCTGATGGAACGCGTCTGGAGGGCCGCGCCGCGCCCTGCGAAGCGTCCTCGCGAAGTAGGGTTCCACCGCGGCCGTATCCATGCGTACTTCACGCAGGTCTCGATCACGCGCTCTCGACGTAGGCGAGGATCAAGGGCCCTGCAAGCCGCTTGACCGCATCCAAGGAGGAGCCCACACTTTTCTTTCAACAGGAGATCCGAAAAGCCGGTCATGCCGGGCGGTCCGTGCACGAGAAGATCATGGAATTGACCACCTTGGGATTTGACGGCTGGTTTGAGCAGCGGGCCGCCCCCCTGCTGCAGCCGGGGCACAGCCTTGCGCGCGTCACGGCCGTCGACCGGGGCGCATTCATCGTCCGGCATCGGGACGCCGAGACGTGCGCGGAGCTTGCGGGCAGGTTCCGCTTCGGCGTCCGGTCAACCGTGGATCTCCCGTGCGTGGGCGACTGGGTGTGTGTGCAGCGCCACGCATCGGGCGGTCCCGCCGTGATTCATGGCGTCGTGCCGAGGAAGACGTTTCTGCGCCGCAAGTGCCCCGGCAGGACCGCGGATTTCCAGATGATCGCAGCAAACATCGATGCCGCCTTCATCGTGCAGGCCTGCGGATCCGATTTCAACCCGGCCCGGCTCGACCGGTACCTTGTGATGGCCGCCGAGGGTGCGGTCGAGCCGTGGATCCTGCTCACCAAGACGGACCTGATCCCGCCCGGGGAACTCGATCGGGCCATCGGGCGTGTGAGGCGCGCATGCGCCTCCGCCCGGATCCTTGCCCTCAGCAACACCACGGGGATCGGACTGGACGAGTTTCGAGCGCTCCTTGTGCCCGGCGAAACCTACTGCCTGCTGGGCTCCTCGGGAGTCGGGAAGACCACGCTCATCAACCGGCTGATCGGACACGACATGTATGAGACGAGGGCCGTCAGCGCGACGGGAGAAGGTGTCCACACGACCGCCCGCCGCCAGTTGCTCATCCTGGAGAACGGGACCCTGTTGATCGACACCCCGGGGATGCGCGAGTTGGGCCTTCTGGGAACGGGCGACGAGGTGAACGACACGTTCGCCGAGATTCGCGAGTACTCCGGAAATTGTCGCTTTACGAACTGCACGCACACCGGGGAGCCCGGATGCGCCGTCCTCCTGGCCGTGGCGAACGGGACCCTGGGCGAGGACCGGTATCAGAGCTACCTCAAGCTCAAGAAGGAGAGCGAATTCCACGACCTCTCCCGCGTCGGGAAGAGGCGGAAGGACCGCTCCTTCGGTCGATTCCTCAAGTCGGCCAAGAAGAGCCTGAAGGAGTGAGAGCCCGGCACCGAATCGCGGCATGCTCTCGCATGCCCCCCCCGAGGCGGGGTTGCCAGCGAGGAAGGACAACGTTGCAGGCTTGCGGGATTGACAGGAACGAGGCGATGTCATACGTTGTCATACATGAAAACCGCAACCCTGAGCATTCGATTGGACGGTGACTTGGATCGTCTTCTCAGCAAGGCCAGCCGGCAGGCGGGGCGGAGCCGGAGCGAGGTCGCCCGCGACGCGCTCCGGCGCCAGCTGCGCCTGACGCAGTTCGAGTCCATTCGCCGCCGCCTGATGCCTTTTGCTGAGGCGAGGGGATTTCTTACCGACGAGGATGTTTTCGCGAAGATCTCATGAGGGTCTTCCTCGACACCAATGTGATCGCCAGCGCCACGGCCACCCGTGGCCTGTGCGCGGATGTGCTGCGGACGGCGATTGAGTTTCATGACCTCGTGGTTTCCGACCATCTCCTCGCGGAACTGCGGCGGATTCTCAAGGAGAAGTTCGGCGCTTCACCGGACTTGATCGCCGACGTGGTCTGGCTTCTCCGTCAGGACACGGTCGCGGCAGATGCGTTGCCGCTTTCCGACCTGCCCCTGCGGGACCCTGCTGATGTGGCGATCGTATCGTCCGCACTGAACGGGGCAGCCGACCTGCTTGTCACGGGGGACAAGGAAATCCTGGCTCTGCATCGCGTCGGTTCTCTGGAAATTCTGACCCCGCGCCAGTTCTGGGACAAGGAGAGAGGCCAACAAGGCGGTTGAACGCCACCCCGCCGCTCACGGAACGGCGCGATGGCCCTTGGAACGTTCCTCATGCCGCTCCCTGGCCCAGCCTTCGCGGCCGTGCGGCGTGTCATCGACAGATTCGCGAATGCCGTTTGGCGAGGATTCGGCGGCGAAACTCGGCGGTTGTGTCGGGGGCCGGGCGGGCGTATTCTGGGCCAAACAACATGCTGAAGAAACTGATCCGCACATTGAAGTCGCTTGGCCGACCGGCAAAGGCCCAGTCCGACGCGAAACACGCAGCTCCGCACAGTCCGAAGCCGGAGGATGCCGCCCGCGGCCGTGCAGCCCAGGACGGCGCGCCGGTGCATGCCGCCCATGCCCGCGGCCAGGCCGGCGGACACGGGACCGCGGCCCATCGGCCGCAGGAGACGCACGTCGCGCCGTCGCGCCAGGGGCGTCCGGCGGATGCAGGATCCGCCCCGGATGGGGCGGACGACGGGAGTCCGGCCAAGCGCCGTCGTCGTCGCGGCGGACGCGGCCGCAGCAAGGCCGAAGGCGCCGGAACCGCACCCGCCGGGCTGGCCCCGCGGCACGCGATGCCGGAGGCCGCGCCCGCGGCCGCATGGGATCCCGCCTCGTACGTCGTTCCGCCCGCCGAGGGCAAGTCCCGCTTCCAGGATTTCGACATTCCGGCGGAGATCCTTCACGCCATCGCGGATCTCGGCTTCCAGTACTGCACGCCGATCCAGGCCGGTTCGCTGCCCGCGACGCTGCAGGGGCGCGACATGGCCGGCCGTGCGCAGACGGGCACGGGCAAGACCGCGGCCTTCCTGATCACGATCCTGGCCCGCTTCCTGCGGAATCCCGGCGACCGGAACCGCCGCCAGGGCTCGGCTCGCGCGCTTGTGCTCGCTCCGACACGCGAGTTGGCGATGCAGATCGAACGCGACGCCGTGGATCTCGGGAAGTACTGCGATGTGCGGTCGATCGCGGTCTACGGCGGCGAGGACATGGACCGCCAGCGCCGCAAACTGGCCGCCGGGCCGCTCGACCTCCTGATCGCCACACCGGGCCGTCTTCTCGATTTCCACGCGCGGCACGAGATCCACCTCAACGCCGTCGAGATCCTCGTCATCGACGAGGCCGACCGGATGCTCGACATGGGCTTCATTCCGGACGTACGCCGCATCGTCTACAGCACGCCGCACAAGGACCGCCGCCAGACCATGCTGTTCAGCGCGACGCTGTCCGAGCCGATCCTGCGCCTGGCCTCGAGCTGGACCCGCGACCCCGCGAAGGTCGAAATCGAGCCGGAAAACGTCGCGGTGGACACCGTCGAGCAGGTCGTCTACGTCGTGACGACCGCCGAGAAGTGGCCGTTGCTGTACAACCTGCTCAAGCGCGAGAAGCTGGAGCGGGTCCTTGTGTTCGTCAATCGCCG
>CAYXFW010000330.1:0-4181 GCA_964464305.1 uncultured Verrucomicrobiota bacterium | reverse complement strand
TCGTATTGGGTAGACGCCAATGAACGTCACGGGGAAACCGGCCCTGCACGGGGGGCGAGCCATGGGGATTGTGCTGGCTGTTGCGCTGCTGACGGGCGCGCGGACAGAGGCAGCCTCGGGCGGAGGCCCTTTCTTTTCGAATTCCGGTTTCGAGGCGGTCGCCGCTGAGGCCGACACATGGCGGATGGATCGAGGCGGCCGGACGGAGGCCGAGTTCAGCGTGGACCGTCGCGAGGCGGGCGAAGGACTCCGGTGCGCACGCGTCCGCATGGGCCGCGTGGAGGAATGGGGCGCGCAGTTCGGACAGGAGATCGCCGCCGGACGGAAGGGCGCGACCTACACCTTTGCCCTCCTGGCACAGGCGGCGGAAAAGCCCGTGACGCTCAATTTGCAGATCGAGCGGCGGGCCAAGCCCTACGACCGGGCCGCCCAGGGCGGTCCTTTCACTGTCGTCCCGGGCCGGTGGTCGGAACTGCATGTCACGTTCACCGTCGAAAAGGAGTTTCCGCAGGGCTGGTTCGCCTACGTCAGTTGCCACCAGTCGAATTGCGAGTTCCGCGTCGATGCCGTCCGGCTGGTCGAGGGCGCCTACGTTCCGTTCGAGCAGGTCCGGCGCGGCGACGATGCCGCGACCGGGATGCACGTGACGCAAACCGGCGACGACGCGGTCTCGGTCAGCAATGCGTTCGTCGTGCTCGACGTCCGCCGCGGCAGCGCCGGCATCGAAACGCGGGCGCGGCTTGGCGGGTCGACGATTCCGGGGCCCCGGCTGGTGCCCGGCGCAAGCGACGGAAATGCGGCGACCTCCATCGCCGCCTTCCGCGTGGTCGAGAACCGCGCCGACCGGGCCGTCATCGAAGTTCGCGCGACCGGCGCATCGGGCCGCAGCATAGTCACGCGCATTCTGGTGCGAAGGAATTCCCCGATCCTCGAGGTGCAGCCGGGCGAGGGCATGGGCCGCCTGCGGGTCGAGTCCCGCGGGCGATATGCGATCGGTCCGGACATTTTCGCGGGCGACCTGGTTGTCGATGCCGTTGCCGAGCCATCCAGCCACCTTCTCCTTCCCGGCGAGAACGTGGCGGCCGTGCTCGCGGACGGCGGGGACGCCATGACCGTCTGCGCGTGGCAGTCCGACGAGGTCGCCGTCCGCCTGACCCTGGACGGTTCCGGCGCGAACCGGCGGATCGTCGCGATGGACATCCCCTGCGCCCCGAAGGCGCCCGTTTCGGTCGGCCTGCTCGCCGCGCCGGGCATCTGGCAGCAGAAGAACATCTCGGAACTGGACGCCGTCAAGGATGTGAAGTTCGGCCGCCCGGTTCCCTTCCGCGCCCTCTGGCGGGCGGATCTCCCGCGCGAGGACGGGCTGACCGATTCCTGGAAGCTGGTCATCCGGCAGGGCGAAAGCTCGTGGGAAGGCTTCGGCGTCGGATTCACCAAGCCGAAGACCCGCACGGTCTGGACCTCGGCCCGCGGCACCTTCGCCTATCCGGCCTGCCTGGACGGCACGACCGCCTTCCTGCGCCGTTCCCGGTTCGAGGACCCGCCCGGCCTTTCCTACTGCAGCAACGGCGTGGCCCTGGTCTACCCCTTCCGCAGGCTGGACGGCAGCCCGGAGGCGGCCCGCGGCGTCTTCGACGTGCTTCAGGAGGCGCTGGACGGATCGCCCGGGGAGAAGCGCCTGGACGGATGGACGATCCAGCGTGTCCCCCGCGACCTCTATCCCGCCACCTGCGCGGTCACCGCGGAGGCCGAATCGATCTTCGATGCCGGCGAGGAGAAGGCGAAGAAGAAGTTCCTTCTGGAGCGGCTCGACGTCATGGATCGATTCGTCATCGGCATCCGCAGCCGGATCGACGAGTACCTGGCCTGGCGGAAGCAGACGGAGGCATGGATCGCCGGCGTCCGGACCGACCGGCCGCAACTGGCGCCGATGGCGGACGAATTCCACGGCATCCTGGCCCGGTTCGACCGGCGGTATGCCGACCTCAAGCTGGACGAACGCACGCCGGCCGCCGCGCAGGCACTCATCGAGAAGGTGAAGGCTCTCATCGGCAGCGCCGCGCCGGATCGGGCGGAGCGGATCAAGCAGATCGGTCGCGATACGCGCACCGTCGGCGGCAGCCAGGATCACGCCATCGGCGATTTCCGCATGCTGACCAAGGAGCTTCGCCAGCGAGCGGGGCAACGGATGCTGAGAGCGCAGAGCGAGATGGAATTCGAATTCGCCCGCGAGGCCCGGACGAGAACGCTGGAGGTCCTGGGCTGCGCCTTCGGCCACGAGGGCGCATCCACGGATTGAACATGAACCGGAACCCCCTGATCCTCCTCTGCGGCGCATGGCTCGCATCCGCCGCAACCGCCGCCCCGGACATCACGAACGCTGCGCCCGCCGCCGGGATGGTGCGGATTGTCGGCGGTGCGTTCCGGATGGGTGCGGCGGCCGGCGTCGCCGACAACCAGCCCGCCCATACGGTGAAGGTGGGCGACTTCCTCATGGACACCTGCGAAGTCACGCAGGAATCCTACGCGCGGCTGATCGGCATCTGTCCCGCGAAGTTCGAGGGCGACACGAACCCGGTCGAGCGGGTGCGCTGGACCCACGCGGCACAGTACTGCAACGCGCGGTCGCGGGAGGAAGGCCTGACGCTCTGCTACGACGAGAAGACCTGGCGGTGCGACTTCGCCGCCAACGGCTACCGGCTGCCCACGGAGGCGGAGTGGGAATACGCGTGCCGGGCGGGAACGACCACGGCCTACTCGTTCGGCGACGCGGCCGACGGGCTCAGGGCCCATGGCTGGTTCAAGGACAACTCGAACCGGAGGACGCATCCGGTGGGCGGCAAGACGGCGAATGCCTGGGGTCTGCGCGACATGCACGGCAACGTAGCCGAGTGGTGCAACGACTGGTACGACGCGGACTATTATCGGAACAGCCCGGCCGACAACCCGCGCGGGCCCGATGCGGGCACGAAACGCGTGATCCGCGGCGGCCACTGGTCCGTCAAGGCCGAGGCCTGCACCTCGTACGCCCGCGCGAGCGACGCCCCCACCCTGTCCGACATCTGCCTCGGCTACGAAACCTACGGATTCCGCTGCGTTCGGTCGGTCCCCGCGCCGGCCCGGTGATTCGCGGCCGTCCCCACTGCCGCCGGTCAGGGAATCATCCCGCTCGCCATCATGTCCTCGGCCAGCTTCCGGTACCCGGCGGCCAGGGGATGGCTTGCGTCGGCATAGAGGTCGCTCGGCAGCGTCGACGGGGCGATGACCGGGACCCCGGTCTCACCCAGCGACGCCATGACCTCGGCCCTCACGTCCGCAAAGCGTTCGCGGCTGGCGGGCGTGAGCATGTGCTCGTTGAAGGGGCAGAGCAGCACGATCACGCGATTGCCCCGGCGCCGGAGGATTTCGATGGTCCGTCGGAACGACTGCCACTGCAGCGACGTGGCCGGATCGACCCACGGGAAGTCCTGGGCGGCGATGCCCTGCCCGGTCCATGCGACCGGCGCATGCCGGAGCTTGTTGTCCGAGGGCGGAAGGGGTTGAGCCACGGCCTGGAGCGGGCAATCGTACGGATGCTCCAGCGTCCACTCGGGAATGGCCAGGCTGCCGAAATAGGCCTGCTGCAGATGGTAGGTCCAGGTGGTGAACGCGCTGTTCCGATCGATGACGCGGCCGAGACGCGTGGCCGTATCGGCGCGGTAGCATGGAATCCGGGGCACGAATTGCGGAACGAGACCGGGGTGGTTGAAATCGAATTCGGCCGTCTCCCGCAGGTCGTGCCGGGGGGAACTCATCCAGAGGAGGTTGCAGGCCAGGATGACGGTCCTGCCCCGAAGGCCGGACGCGTGGTGTTCGATCAGGCCGGCCAGGGCGGCCGGATGGGCGCCGTCGAGCCCGAGATTCGCAAAGCGCTCCCGGCCGGCCAGCGCGTTGAGCGCGTGGGACAGGGTCTGGGTTCGGGTCACGTACGCGCCCCACACGACGGAATCTCCCACCAGCATCGTTTCGCCGCGCCCCGCAGCCTCGCGGGTGAAACGGTCGTAGAATCCGTAGTCGTTGCCCAGGGCATATGGCATCCGGTAATCCGCCTCGGCCGGGAACGGCTCGATCCGCGTCCAAAGGAACGGCGCCACGACAACGAACGCGACCGCCAGCCCGGCGAGCGCGAGCCACTGCCGGCC
>CAYXFW010000329.1:0-4193 GCA_964464305.1 uncultured Verrucomicrobiota bacterium | reverse complement strand
CGCATCTCTATGGAACGGACCTGGAGGGCCGCGCTCCGTCGCGGCCGTATCCATGTGTACGTTGCGACGGCCCCAATCGCGCGCATCCGGCCTAGGAGAGGATCTGGGACGCCGCCGGAGGCTTGATCTCTTTCGTCCGCCGCCGTAGATTGCATCTGCGTCGCGACGATGCGGCGGGAAGGAGCCGGCCATGTTGTTTCCTTGGACCATGATCTTGATCGTTCCCCTGGTGATCCTGGGGCTGATCCTCATCGGGTTGTTCTTCTACTTCCTGAAGGTATGGGTCCGCGCCGCCATGTCGGGCGCGCGTGTGGCGCTGTGGAACCTGCTCGGGATGAAACTGCGCAGCGTTCCGCCGACCCTGATCGTCGATGCGCGCATCCGTGCCGTGAAGGCCGGGCTGGAAGTCGACACCGACTCGCTGGAGGCGCACTTCCTCGCCGGCGGCAATGTCATCAACGTCGTTCAGGCCCTGATCGCCGCCGACAAGGCCGCGATTCCCCTGAACTTCAAGCGCGCCGCCGCGATCGACCTGGCGGGCCGCGATGTCTACGACGCGGTGCGGACGAGCGTGAATCCCAAGGTGATCGACTGCCCGGATCCGACCAAGGGCACGACCATGCTCGACGCCGTGGCGAAGGACGGCATCCGGCTGCTGGTCAAGGCGCGCGTGACGGTTCGCGCGAACCTGGAGCGGCTCGTCGGCGGCGCCACGGAGGATACGATCATCGCCCGCGTCGGCCAGGGCATCGTCAGCGCCATCGGCTCGTCGGAGACCTACAAGAACGTCCTCGAGAACCCGGACCACATCAGCCGCAAGGTGCTCGACAGCGGTCTCGATTCCCAGACCGCGTTCGAGATCGTCTCGATCGACATCGCCGACGTCAGCGTGGCCGGCGTCAGCGGCGCGCGGGAGGTTTCCAACGTCGGCGCCCTGCTCGAGACCGAGCGGGCCGAGGCGGACAAGAAGATGCGCCAGGCGGAGGCCGAGGGCCGCCGCGCCACCGCCATCGCCGCCGAGCAGGAAATGCGCGCGCGCGTCCAGGAGATGCAGGCCAAGGTCATCGAGGCGCAGGCCGAGATCCCCCTGGCGATCGCCCACGCGTTCCGCGAGGGCAAGCTGGGCATCATGGATTACTACCGGATGCAGAATGTCATGGCCGACACCTCGATGCGGGAATCGATCGCCGGAGGCGACGAGCGTTCCAGCTCGAAGGAGGGCTGACGCCGGTCCGCCCGGGCCCGGTGAATTGACATCATGAACGACGCATGGATCCAGGCGCGGGGCTTCGACGAGATCATTCCCGTCGTCATCCTCATCCTGTGGGGCGTCGGCAAGCTGATGGCCTCGCGCGCGGCGGCCAAGGAGAAGAGCCGTCCGCCTGCGGACGTCGCCCTCCCTCCGGCTCCAGGTCCCGGCATCGACCCGGTGCCACGGAAGCCTTCGCGGGAGGTGGAGCTCCGGCGGTTCCTGGCTGAACTGACCGGCGTGGAGGTGCCGCAGCCCGAGCCGCCGCCGCCGCAGACCTTCGGACCTTCCGAGCCGATGCCTGCGCCTCCGACGCCGTCGTTTCCCTTCCGCGTGGAGATCGACCGGGCGCCGCCGATGAACTCGATGGCCCGACTGAGGAGCGAGGCGCGCCGGAAGCGGATGCGGAGCATGCAGCCGCCGCCGGTCCCTGCGCCGCAGTTCTTCGCACCGTCGCCCGCGCCCGGACCTGTCCCCTCCGTCCGCTCGCACGAATCGGCGGACATGGTGCCCGCCAAGACCAGGGTCTTTCATTCGACGGCCATGCGCGACTTCAGCATCGCGGGACCGCGCGTCGGCGGCATCTTGCGTGTGACCCGCGCGGGCTCGGGCCACGCGACGTGGCACATCCGTCCCCTGCTCTCCGACGTCCGCCGGCTCCGCGAAGCCGTGATCCTCCAGACCGTCCTCTCGCCCCCCCGGGCTCTCGATCCCCTCGGATGAAACCGATCCTGAGGGGCGCGGTTTCGGTCCTCATGGTTCTCGCGGCATCGGGCGTGCCACGCCATGCCGCCGCACAGATCCGGGCCTTCCATGTGTCGCTCGGCGGCAACGACGCCAATCCCGGAACGAACGAGGCCGCGCCGTTCGCCACACTGGAGCGGGCGCGGGATGCGATCCGGGACCTCAAGCGCACAGCCGGTCTGCCCGCGGGCGGCGTGACCGTCTGGATCCGGGGCGGCGCCTACGCGCGGACCAACACCTTTGAAGTCACCGGGCCGGATTCGGGAGCGCCCGGTTCACCCGTCGTGTACCGGGCCAGGATTGGCGAGACGGTCCGCATCCATGGCGCGCTCCCCCTTCCCTCCGCGCAATTCGCCCCGGTGACGCCGATGTCCCCCGTGTGGAGCCGCCTGGACTCGAGTGCCCGGCCCCACATCGTGCAACTCGATCTCCGGTCCCTGGGCATCACCAACTATGGCGTCCTGCGGAAGCGGGGTTTCGGATCCAGCCACGCGCTTGCAGCCATGGAACTCTTCTTCGACGGCGAGGCCCTGCCGCCGGCGCGGTGGCCCGACGAGGGCGAGTGCAGCGGCACAGCCACGCAAAGCTCCCGGCAGGCAGTGGTGAACGTTCATGGTTCCCCCCTGCCCGACGTTACGGGAACCTACGTGGCCGACGGCCTCCGCGATGGCGTGAACGCCTTCCGCCGCCAGGGACTGATCGCAGGACGGCAGTACCATCTCTACCGTCATCGGTGGCCCTACGGCGGCGTGACGAATGTCGCATGGTTCCTGGCCGCGCAGACGAACGGCTACCCGTCCTCCGCGGCGCCATGGTGGTCCGCCTATGCGCAGGAACTCCACGACATGCGGCCGGCGAACGGCGCGGCCGGCGGCCTGACGTTCCGCGATCCCGGCCTGATCAAGAACGGATTTGCCTACGTCGCCTCGTCGACCGCATCGAACCGGTTCGGCTACGCCGGGGACCGTCCCCGCCGCTGGACGCAGGCCGAGGATCCCTGGTTTCACGGCTTCTGGATGCACTTGTGGGCGGACTTCCACCTGCCGGCCTCCGCCATCGACACCACCGCGCGCACGGTGACGTTCCCGGCGGACGTGCCGTACGGAATCGCCGTGTCCGCGCCCTACTATGCCGAGAATCTGCTGGAGGAGATCACGCGTCCCGGCGAGTGGCATCTCCAACGCCACACGGGCATTCTCTACGCGTGGCCACCCTGCAATCCGGCCGGCCGCGAGATCTTCGTGTCGATGATGGAAACCCCCCTCGTGCACGCGATCGACACAACCAATACGATCTTCCGGAACCTGACGTTCGAAATGACGCGCGGCGAGTTGATCCGCGTCACGCGCGGCACGCATAACCGGATCCTCGACTGTGTCCTGCGCAACGCCGGGACCTATGCGGCGGTCCTTACCGGCGGCACCCGGAACGGCGTCGCCGGGTGCGAAGTCTCCGGCAGCGGAGACGGCGCCATCCAGATCTCCGGCGGCGAGCGCACGGGCCTCGCCGGATGCGGAAACTACGCGCATGGGAACACGATCCACCACTACGGCCGATGGTCGTGGATGTACGCGCCGGGCGTTCGCTCCATGGCGGGCGGCGTCGGCCTCCGGGTTTCCAACAACCTGCTGCGCGACGCCCCCCACACCGCGATCCTGGTCGAGCCGGGCAACTACACGACGGTGGAGCTGAACGAGGTGCACGACGTCTGCAAGTGGGCGTCCGATGCCGGCGCGGTCTACACCGGCCGCGACCTCGGGGCGCGCGGAACGATCCTCCGGCACAACTTCATCCACAACATCTCGAGCCCGCTGGGGCCCGACGGATGCGGTGTGCAGGGCATCTATTTGGACGACTGCATCAGCGGCATCGAGGTGTACGGGAACATTCTCTACCGGATCATGCATCTCGGCATCCAGCATGGCGGCGGACGCGACGTGAGGATGGAGAACAACATCCTTGTCCGCTGCGGATCCGGTCTTGGCGCCGACGCCCGGGGGATCGGCTGGATGATGACGCGCGGCTCGTCCCACGGGGTCTGGCGCAGTCTGCAGTCGCTTCCCTACCGCAGCGCGCTCTGGGCCGAAGCCTTCCCGGAATGCTCGGCCATTCCCGACGACTGGGGCGTCGTCTCGAACGGCAACTGGATGGCGCCCGGCGGCAGCGTTGAGATCGCGACCGTTTGGGCCGCGGCATGATT
>CAYXFW010000328.1:0-4203 GCA_964464305.1 uncultured Verrucomicrobiota bacterium | reverse complement strand
CAGCCGGTTTTTCGTCACCGGGGTCGACGAGAGTCGCGCGCAAACCCGGGCCATCCTGGAGGCCCAGCGCAAGGCGGCCGCCGGAGGGGTGGTGCCCGGCCGGGAGGATATCCTGCGAAGACACCACAACTTTCAGCGGCTGCTGCGCCCGTTGTGTGTGGTCAATCCCCATGCAGGGAAGCTGGCCTGCGCCGACGACCGCCTGCAGCGCCGGCGGGATCACGCTCGGCTCTTGCACCTGGTCAACGCGGTCGCGTTCCTGCGGCAGATGCACAAAGAGATCCGCGCCCCTGGCGTGATCGAGGCCGATCTGGAAGATGTCCGGACAGCCTACCGCCTGGCCGCCGATATCATGGGCCATGGGCTCGACGAACTGCACCGCGTCAGCGGCGAGCTGCTCGCCCAGATCGAAGCCATGGTTGCCCAGATGGCCCGGCACGCCGGCGTGGCCCGCGGGGAAGTCACGTTTACCCGCCGGCAGATCCGCAACCACGCCGGATGGGCTCCCTCCCGTATCGAACGATATCTCCGAGGCCTCGTTGACATGGAATACCTCGAGGCCCGCCGAAGTACGTGGGGCCGATGCGAGTACCGGCTCGTCTATGGGGGTGAGGGTGCCCAAGGACAGCGGTTCCTCATGGGAGTCGACATGCCATGACAGCTCCCACCGACGTTTCTGGCGGGTTTTCAGTGGCTTTTCATCCGGCCAAGGTCCCGCCGGTCGACGGATCCAACGGTCGGCCAGGAGGTTGTGAACCCGTGGACAACCGTGGTCCACAAGAACTCTCCGTGCGGGACAAGGCGCATCCGCAGGGGTGCATAGCTGCACACGCTGCGCACTTCCTTGCGGGGCTCGAAGATCGGAACTACAGCCCGAAGACCATTTCGATCTACTGCTGTGCGCTGATGGATCTGGCTGTCTCCCTGCTGCGGCAGCGGGTGGAGGCCGTGCGGAACGTGGATCGGAAGCACCTGGAGACCTACCGCCAGGAACTGTTCGAGCGCAGGTTGGCCCCGGCCACCGTCGATGTGTACCTGCGTACCGCCCGCCAGTTCTTCGGCTTTCTTGCGCGGGAATACGTCGTGTTCCTCGACCCGGCCGAGGGCCTGTCGATACCCACGCCTGCGTGGCGGTTGCCTGCGGTGCCGACTGAGGCGGATATCAACCTCATTCTGGCGCATCCGAAAACGTGTACCCCGCTGGGGCTGCGGGACCGCGCCATCCTGGAGACGGCCTACGGCTCTGCAATGAGGCTCAGCGAGCTGGTGTCCATGGCGGTGACGGCGGTTCAGCTCGACGAGGGAACCGTACGGATCACAGGCAAGGGCGGCAGGGAGCGGGTCGTCCCACTGGGCGAGGAGGCCGTGAGGTGGCTGCGACGGTATGTTGCCGAGGTCCGCCCCGGGCTCGTCTCGCAGGTCACGGACCGGCTGTGGATCGGGGTCCGCGGCATGCCGCTGTCCCGCTCGGCGATGATCTTGATCGTCCGTACCCACGCCCGGGCCGCCGGGGTGACGATGCGGGTCTCGCCGCACGGCTTTCGCCGGGCCTGTGCGACACATATGCTGCGACGCGGGGCGAGCCCGGTGCTGATTCAGCAGCAGCTGGGCCATGCCTCGTTGAAACACCTGGGCCGGTACCTCCGGGTGTCGATCCCGGACCTGAAGGCAACGCATGCGACGACGAGGCCGGGCGCATGAGCACGCGACTGAGGGACCTGCTGGATTCGCACCTGACCCGACGCCGGTCGCTCAATCAGAGTCCGCTGACGGTCCGGAACGCCAGGTACAACCTGTTGGCCTTCCTGGACTGGCTGGGGCAGGCCCACAACGTGCACGATGCGGAGCAGATCCGGCAGGAGCATGCCGACGGATGGCTCGTCCATCTGTCCGGCCGCAAGACAACGAAGGGCCTGCCGCTCAGACCCCGAAGCGTGAACAAAAGGATCCTCTGTGCCCGGATCTTCCTTGCGGACTTGGCTGCGGAGGGGTTGGTCGGGGGGCATGTGCCGGAGCGCCTCGTCCCAGTCAAGGAACCGCGCATGCTGCCGGGGGGCGTGCTAAAAGACGCACAGGTTCGGAAGCTTCTCGCTGTGATCGACACGGCGGCCCCGGCCGGATTTAGGGACCGGGCCATCCTGGAGATCCTTTACTCGACAGGGATCCGGGCAGCGGAGCTGCTGGGACTGGGCGTGGCGGATGTGGATCTTGCCGCCGGGTTGGCAAGGGTGACGGGGAAAGGACGGAAAGAGAGGATGGTTCCAGTGGGCCGCACCGCCGTACGGCTCCTGGAATCCTACCTGAACGCGGCGCGGCCGCTGCTCCTGCGGGACCCGACGGTGCAGGCGGTCTTCGTGGACGATGCCGGCATGCCGCTGCCCTATCACACGCTGCGAAGGCGGGTGCACTTCTATGCGGCGAAGGCGGGGCTGGGGGTGCGGGTGACACCGCACACCTTCCGGCGCAGTTGCACGACGGAGATGCTCCGGGCGGGAGCCAACATGTATCACGTCAAGGAGATGCTGGGCCACGAGTCGCTGGACACCCTCAAGCACTATGCCCTGCTGACGATTCTGGACCTCAAGAAAACGCACCGCCGCTTCCACCCGCGGGAGCGGCAGGCAGAGTGAACGGCTGCCAGGGAATGCCGGGCCTCGTCCGCGCAGCGCGGGACTTGATCTTCCGGCATCATCCCTCTTGCGGGAGACGGACGAGCTTCGATTTCGGGTTGACGTTGTTAGGAAAACAGGGCAGTTTTCCTAACATGAAATCGGCCCGTAAACTCCAGAGTGTGGATGCGGGCATCCGGCTCCGTCTCGGGAAGAAGGGGCGGGGGTGGTGCTTCACCCCCAACGCTCTTCTCGATCTGGGAAGCAAGGATGCCGTGTGGATGGCTCTTTCGCGTCTGTGCCAGAAGGGGGTGGTACGACTTTCCCCGGCAACACTCGGGCATCGGCAGACTCTCCCCGGATCCGGATCGGATCGCTCGGGCCCTTTCGGAACGCGATGCGTCACGCATCCAGCCCTCCGGGGCCTACGCCGCGAACGTCCTCGGGCTCTCCGAGCAGGTTCCGGCTCGCATCGTGTTCCTGACGGACGGTGCGCCGCGCCATGTCAGGGTCGGTCGCCAGGAGATCGTCCTGAAGAACACGACCCCAAGGAACATGGCCACGGCGGGCAAGATCAGCGGTACGGTGATCCAGGCGCTTCGGCACCTCGGCGCACAGCACGTCGGTCGGGATCAGGTCGCGCATCTGCGAAGGACGCTCCCCAGGAAGAGCCGGGAGCAGCTCGGACGGGACCGCATGTATGCCCCGGGGTGGATGCATCGAATCATCGACGACGTTGCGGAGGTCCATCATGCTTGAGTTCGCGCGGCTCCCGGTGGCTGAACGCGCCCCCTATTTCCTGGAGACGGCCAATCGCCGCCGTCTTACGCCCCTGATCGTGGAGAAGGACTTCTGGGTCTGCTTCACTCTCCGCGTTCTCTTCTCGACCCCAGGGTTTCATGACAAATTCGTCTTCAAGGGCGGAACGTCGCTGTCGAAGGTGTTCGGCATCATCAAGCGGTTCTCGGAAGACGTGGACCTTTCGGTCGACCCCGATTGGCTGGGATTCGGCGGGAAGAACCCGCCGGATGCTGTCGGTTCACGATCGCAATTCAACAAACGCCGAAAGCAACTGGACGATGCCTGTGCCGCCGCGGTCAGGCAGAAGGTTCAGCCAGCGCTCGAACGGGCGGTTCTGCGCGTGCTTGGTGACCCGCCGGGTGGTGGACCCTACCTGGCATTCGAGATGGATGCGCAGTCGCACTCGCCCGTCCTTCTGTTTCGCTATCCGACGATGGAACCGGACAAGGCGGGCTACGTGCGGCCCCAGGTGAAGCTGGAACTAGGCTCCCTCACGGACCAGCGGCCCATCGGCGAGCACGTCGTCAGACCGTGGGTTGCAGAGGAGTTCCCTGCTGCGATCGCCACCCCGGACTGTCCGGTCGTTGCTCTGGAGATCGCACGGACCTTCTGGGAGAAGGTGACGATCCTCCACGCCGAGCATCATCGACCGGCAGAGAAACCCGTGCGCAGCCGGCTTTCGCGCGACTGCTACGACGTGTGCTGTATGGCGGCCCATCCCGCCGGCCTCGCGGCGATGAAGGACCTCGATCTGCTCGCGCGCGTCGCGCATCACAAGCACAGACGTGTTTCC
>CAYXFW010000327.1:0-4205 GCA_964464305.1 uncultured Verrucomicrobiota bacterium | reverse complement strand
GAGGTACCAGCTCTTGAGCCAGGCCTGGTCGACGGGCGAGGTGAAGCGGTCGGCCAGCGGCGTCTTGAACTCGGCGCCGAGGTTCGCCAGAAGCCGGGACGCCATCGCGTTCGCGCGCCGCTTGCTCGTGCGGAGGTAGGGCTTCGCCTTCTCGTCGATCGCCCACGGCGGAACCTGCCAGACCACGACGCGGCCCTTGCCGTGCCGGATCACGCGCAGCGCCGGGCTCGACCCGTCCCGGTCGGCCTGCGTCGTCGCCAGGGCATCGAACTGCATGCGGCCGTGCCACGCCCAGTCGGCGTTGCAGAGCCCGTTCAGTTCCGGAGGCAGGCGCTCGATCCGCGAGAAGCAGACGTTGGTCGCCGCGGTTGCGACGGACACCGGGCACCACGCCTTCAGTTCCCCGCCGCCGATGCCCATGCAGATGACGTCCATCCCCTGCTCCACCGCCTGTGCGAACCCCTGCGGCGCGACGGCGCCCGGTCCCGCGACCAGCAGCGTTCCGGGCCCGTACGACTCGGCGGCGGCCTGCCGCAGCACGACGCCCGCATCGCGCAGCAGCGCCTCGGCGGCGCCGCCGCCCAGGCACACGGTCGCCCGTCGCGGGACCTGCGGTGCGCCGTCGAGATAGGCCAGGAGGTTCACGACGAGCCGGTCGGCGACCGGGTCCGGCTTCGTCCGGCCTGTCACGTCGAGCTGGCAGAAGACGGCCCGCCCGCTGCCCGACACCGTTTCCAGAAGCGGCGAATACTGCAGGTCGAACTCGCCGTCCACGAGGGCGCGCCAGTCGCCGCGCGCCGGTTTCTCGATCAGCACCGACGCCACGTTGCCGCGGTTGCCGCAGCGCCATACGTGCGAGTTCGTGAACCCGCACCACGTCCACCGCGGGTCATGCATCTCGGCCGCGGGGAGCCCTTCCAGATGCGGCGGCAGCAGCGTCGCGGCGCCGGACCAGTCGCGGAGCGCCGTCGCGTCCAGCCCCCGCGTCGCCGGGTGCTCGAATCGCGGGAACAGCGCCCGCGCCCCGCGTTCGGCGATGCGGAATCCGAGCAGTCCCTCGAGAACCGCGGCCTTCTGCTCGAACACGAGCACGCGCAGCCCGTCCGGCAGCTTCGCCAGCCACGGCAGACCCTTTGCGTCCAGCGCCTCGCGGCCGATGACCACCAACTCGTCCATCCCGGGGAACCGCCGCCCGTCGAATGCCGTGTAGGGCACGCGCAGGCGGTCGAAGGCCGCCCGGGTCAGTCCGCGCGGATCGTAGAGCAGAATCTGCGATGCGAATTTCGCGGGCGCCGGCGGGGCCACGACGCGCAGCGGGAACTCGTCGATCTGCACGACCCCGCCCTCGAATTCGAAGGCCGCCGCGAGCCGGAAGTCCGTCCCGTCCTCCGCCGCCATCGGCAGCGCGCATGCCACGGGCACCACCGCCTTGCCGCCGGCCGCCACATCGACCGTACCGGTCTCGGCGCACACCGTCCCGCCCTTCCGCACCAGCCGCCAGGACCACTGCACCGTCTGCGCGCGACGGCGGTCGTTGAGGATCACCAGACTCTTGGAGACGTCCGCTCCGGGGGCGAAAAGATGGTCCTTCGAGGTCAGCGACCCGGCCGGCCCTCCGAGGAATGCGCAGTCGGGCATGTTCCAGCGCCGCAGGCCGCGGCCCACCGCGGCGGGCTTGAACGCCTCGGGCGCACCGGGATCCTCGACATACTGCCCCCCGGACAGGTGTCGATCGACGACGATCCCCGGGGCCTTGAGACCCTGGAACGGGTCCGCCGCCTCGCGGGCGGGCGTCTCCGTCTCGCGGCGCCAGAAATCGCCCTGGTCCCACGGCAGCATCGCCGAGACGCCCCACGCGCGGTGCGAGCGCCAGTTGTCGGCGGCGAAGCGCGCCTGGATCTCCGCGTAGTTTTCCGGCATGTCGCGCAGCGGCCGGTTGAGCACACCCCAGGCGAACGGTTTCCCGCGAGCCCAGAGGGCCTCCTCATGATCCAGCGCGCGGACCGCCGCGGCATCGTCGCGGTAGGCGGCGTCGCCCCGGATCTGCGCCGCGAACTCGGCCGCCCAAAGGCTCTGGAACGCCTCGCAGCGCCAGATAAACTGCGGCCCGCGGTAGCTCGACCAGCTCGAGATGTGCGGCAGGCCCCACTCGACGAAGAAAAGCGGCTTCACGCCCTGCGTGGCCCAGTGCTCGGTCCAGTCGCTGCGCTCCTGGATGGGCGCCCAGTTCAGGTAGCAGTTCACCGTGTGCATGTCGCCGAAGTTGCCGGACTGGTGGTGGTACACCGGCCGCGAGGGGTCAAGCGACCGGGCGATGTCGGCGGCGAGGCGCGCCTGCTTGCGATTGCGCACCCACCAGGCGCTCTTCGACGACTCGGTCTCGGGGATCTCGTAGATGCCGTCGATCTTCAACGGGTTCTGGTCGCCGTAGTACCCGGTGCTGTTGTGGTTCATCGCGTAGAAGATGACCGAGGGGTGGTTGCGGGCCCTGCGGATCAGCCAGGCGGCTTGCGCGCGATACCGCTCCGCCATCGCGGGCTCCAGGAGCTTGTACCCGAAGTCCTTCACGTGGGGCAGGGAGAAGGCCATCAGCATGCCCGTCGCGTCGCATGCCTCCAGCAGCCCGTCGAGATAGCCCACGGAGCCCGGCGTGAAATCGTAGTTGCCGCCGATGATCGCGTTGAACCCATACTGGAACATGCGCCGGCACAGTTCGCGCGCCGCGGTCCCGGTCGCCTTGTCGGCCGCGCCATTGGCCGAGCCGTTGTAGAGAGCCCGCAGGTGCACGGGGGCGCCGTTGAGCAGGAAGTCGCGGCCCGCGATGCGGATCTCGCGGAAGCCGAAGCTCACGGGCGTCAGCGTGTCGAGGGGAGCGCCCGCTGCGGTCGCGAGCGTCAGCGCGGCGGAGTAGAGATTCTGCGGCGTGTCGGTATCCCACAGCTTCGGGTCGGCCCACGGCGCGGTGAAGCTCAGCCGGCCCGATCCGTCGGGCGCCAGCGACCCGGACTCGAAGCGGAGCGGCGGACCGCCGCACCCGGTCACGTCCGCCCGCAGACGGTACGGCCCCTTCCCCAGACCGGCGGTTTCGATGGCGAAGGTCGCCGTGCGGTCGCGGACCGAGGTGAGGACCTGCACATCCGCCAGCCGCTCCGCCGCGGGTGCGGCGGTCAGGTAGAGATCGCCGGTGATGCCCTTGAGCTTGACGCTGGCCTTGTCGGTGATGATGCGGTCGGGGGCCATGAAGGCATTGCGCTCGGCGGTCAGCGGGCGGGCCGTGACAAGCAGCGCCAGCTCCTGGTCCACACCCGGCTTCAGGCTGCCGGTCAGGTCCAGTTCGCCGCCCGGATACCACAGTTCGCCGCAGGCCGCGCCGTCGACGAACGCCCGCACGTGCGACTGCAGCATCGTGAAGTCGAGGGCGATCCGGCGGCCCTCCCACGCGGCCGGCACCTGGAAGCGCCGCCGGTACCAGGCCTGGTCGGGCGCACCGATCCCGCCGTTTTCCTCCAGCCAGGGCGCGATCCACAGCGTCTGGGGCCCGGTGTCGAATTCTCTCGCGTGGTTGGGCCAGATGCCCGGGATCCGGAACCAGCCCCAGCAGTCGCCGTTGGCGGGGACGCGGTCCGCCGTCTCGGACGGCAGGACGGGCCGAAAACCCCACATGCCGTTGAGACAGATCTTCTCGCGCGTGGGCGTCGTCTGCCGCCACGCGTCGTCCAGGGTCCAAGGATTTCCCCGGACGCCGGGCGGCTGCGGCGCATCGGCCTTGACCATGGCGCGGACGCGGGCGACGGTCAGGGAGATGTCGCGGAACTCGACCGTGCCGGACGCGCCGAGATTGCCCGGGCTGAAGCTCAGGGCCACCGCATCGGGAGGCACGGGGTAGATGCGCTCGCACGTCTGCCAGTCGACGGTGCCGATCATGCCGAAGACGTCCGGCCAGTCGCCCACCCGCTCCCCGGCCGCGTTGTGGAAGGACATCGCGAGCCGCCCGGTGTTCCAACTGTCCTTCCCCAGGGCGACGTCCGTCACCTTCATTTTCATGGAGAGCTTCAGCCTGCCGTACTCGGGCTTGAGCGGGATTTTCAGGCTGACCGACACGCCGGCCCCCTCGACGACCAGGCGGTTGCCCGATGCGTCCTTCGCGATCCGCGCGTTGCGCGTGGCCGGCCAGCCGGCGGCCCAGCCCTTCTCGTCGAGTTTCG
>CAYXFW010000326.1:0-4221 GCA_964464305.1 uncultured Verrucomicrobiota bacterium | reverse complement strand
CACCCGTGCATTCGATGCCGTCAAGGAATCGGGGATCATTGTCCAGGTCGGCACGCAACTCCGCAGCCAGCCCGGCGCCGGCGGGGCCCGCGCCCTCCTGCAGGCCGGCACGCTCGGACGCATCTCGCGCGCAGAGCAGATCCGCAACGGCGAGAAGCCCTACTGGTATCCCCGCATCAACAAGGAGGTGCGCAAGGAGGACCTGAACTGGGAGGACTTCACGATGGGGCGCACGAAGCGCCGGTTCGATCCCTCCCTGTACTCCGCGTGGTACGGGTACGTCGAGTTCTGTCAGGGACCGGTTCCGCAGTGGGGCAGCCATTTCCTCGACCTGATCCACTTCATCACCGGCGTTGGATGCCCTGAGACCTGCGTTTGCCTCGGCGGAATCTACACGTGGAAGGACGAGAACAAGTTCACCGTCCCCGACCAGGTCCATGCCCTGTGGCACTATCCCGAAGGGATGATGGTCAGCTACACGACGAACTTCGGCAACGGCTTCGGCAATTCGACGCGCGTCCTCGGCGAGAAGGGCCTGCTGAAGCTGGACCGCGGCGACGCGCCTGTCTACACGGCCGAAGGCGGCATCCGGCGCGACGGTTCAATCCGTGGTGAAAACAAGGTCACCCCGGTCGAACGCCCGGATCATTTCCTCAACTGGTTCCAATGCCTGCGCAACGGCGAAACGCCCCACGCGCCGGTCGAAGCGGGCTGGCAGCATTCGGTCGCGTGCATCATGGCTGTCGAGTCCATGGACACGGGACGCCGGACCCGGTACGATGCTGCGCGCCGTCGTATTTCAAAGGACTGACAAACATGATGAAGCCGAGGGGGTTACGATCCGCAGCGTCCATCGCCGCGGCGGTATTCGCCGTCGCGTTGCTGGCCGGCTGCGGCGAGGGGGACAGCGACGGGGCTCCCCCTCGACGCGGAGGCCTCCGCAGCACATCCGATGGTGACAGCAATTCCGTCAGCACCGCGAGTTCCGCGCTCCGTCTGGTCGGCAAATGGAGCGGTATGTTCTACAACGCCCAGTCGGGCGGCAATGGCGCGATTTCCGCCACGATCACCCAGGAGGGGGACGTGGTGACCATCGACACCAGCCTCCCCGGCCTCGGCGGGTACTTCACAGGGACCGTCGACGCGGCGGGCAACATGTGGCTCACCGACTCGTGGGATGGCGAGATGTGGACCACGCACATGGGCCCGGCGACCGGCAACTACATGATCATTCAGGACTATGTGGACGATCCCGACGGCAGCGGCGAGCAGTTCCTGAACACCATCGAACTCAGCCGCTGAGCGCCGTCAGACCTCGACAATGCCCAGCGGTTGCCCGGTTTTCCACGCGCCGCGCGTGAAGTCGGGGATCTCCACCGATTCGCCGTTTCGCCGCACCGACCGCTCGGTGAGTTCGACCAGCGAACTCCATGCGACACCGTCGTAGACATCCTGGTCCAGCGGAAGCCCGTTCCGCAGGCAGTGCACAAGCCGGTACTCCATGAGGTAGTCCATGCCGCCGTGTCCGCCGCTGGCGCGCGCGAGTTCGCCGATCTTCCGCCAGAGCGGATGCGTGTGCTCGGCCTTCAACGCCGCGAGGTCCTTTTCCGGCATCCAGTCGTGATACTTCGGCATGAGGGCCACCCGTAGCGGATATGATGCCAGCGTCCCCAGCGTGCCCGAAATCAGATTGTGACGGGTGTAGGGCCGCGGACTGTACCTGGCGTACTGAATCATGATCGTCCGTCCGCGCTCCGTGCGAACGACGGTCGTGTTCATGTCGCCCGAGGCGTACGACACCTTGCCGCGGGGATCGTCCGCTCCAAACTTCTCGCGGATGTACGAGGTCAGTCCGAATTCGGCCGACTCCAGGGAAACGAGGCGGCTCAGGCGGTCGCCGCGATGGATGCCCATGGACTGGCAGATCGGGCCGAGACCGTGCGTCGGATATGAATTCCCCGGATGCCGCCGGAAAAACTCCAGCGGGAAGTTCTTGTAGTACGTCCCGTCCAGAAGCCCCGCTCGCAATTCATGAATGTAGCCGCAATCGCCATGGACAAGTTCGCCGAGAAGGCCCCGGCGCGCGAGGCAAAGGGCGAAGAGCTCGTCCTCGCCGTAACAGCAATTCTCCAACATCATGCAGTGAAGCCGCGTCGATTCCGCCGCGTCGACGAGCTTCCAGCAGTCCTCGACCGTCATGGCGATCGGAACCTCGACACAGACGTGCTTGCCGCAGGCCATCGCATGAAGCGCCATGGGCACGTGCCAGTTCCACGGCGTGCAGGCATAGACCAGATTCACGTCCGCCCGCTCGCACAGCTTGCGGAAGATCTCTTCCGACCCGGCGTAGATCTCCGGCCTCGGATGACCCGCCGCACTGACCGCGGCCGCGGCCTTCTCCGCCCGGTCCGCGAAGACGTCGCAGACCGCCACGATGCGCGTCTTCGGGATCCTGCAGAGCCGTTGGATCGCGCCCGGGCCCCGATGGCCGAGGCCGATGAAACCGACGCGCACTTCGTCCAGTGCGGGCGCCCGGAAGCCCATCATGGAACCCCCGACCGCCGCCGACCCGACCGAGCGGCATCCCGAGGCATGCGCCACGGACGCGGCGCCAACGAGCGTCGCGGCCTTCATGAATTCCCTGCGTCCCGTCGTCATGCTCTACCATCCTTTCCAGATTCCCGTGCCGGTATCCTACCGGCGCCCCGGCAGCACGGAAGAGGTCGCGTCTATATTCTCCTCCTTCCATGTTTCTTCCCTCCGGTCTCTGCGGCTCTCACGCCGCTCACCGTGCGCCTCCGTCCTTTGGTGCTGTTCACGTTCTTCCGAAGCGTCCTTCGCGGAGGAGAATAGCGCGCTTGAACGAGCTGTTCCAGCGGATCGTGGCCATAATTGTCTGTAACATTTCCGATCCCGCTGATCCCGGAGACCATGTTGGTCGGCAGGTCGAGGCTGAGGTGTCAGGTTTCAGGTGTCAGGCAAGCCTGTGAACCTCCGGCCGCGGCCTCCTCCGCGATCTTCGCGACCCTATCTTCCCTGCGATTCCGGGTCACGGTTTCAGCGTTGCCCGACTTGGAGACTCGTGGCCATTCTCGCCCATCTCGGCCTCACCTTTCTCGCGGCCTTTCTCCGGTTTTTCTAATATCTGCGGACTTCTCTCAGTTGGCTTGCCATTATTTCCGTTGTCAAGCACTTCAATGCGCTCTAATGCTGCAAGTGCTTCTTTGGAACCGCCAAATGCTGACGCAGCTAATAATAACAGATATTCATCGTGTGGCAACAGCTGCATCCTAAGGTAATCAGTTACCTTTCGCTGTAGCGCAACATCTTCCCAGTGCACATGGATTACATACATTAAACATGAATACAAGAGGCCCTGACATTTCTCGTGACTATTTATATCGCGCCCCATAACTCCGTTCCATGGCTGCATGACAACAGTCATATTCCACTTCTTTCCATTCCAGAAGTGAATAGTTGAGAAGAAGAAATCGCTTCCATCTGGCAAACATGGCAGCAATTCATTCTCACCGGCGACCTTATCAGCCAAGCCTGAAACCAATTCCCATTCATGCGTGTTTGCGATGATGACTCTAGTATGCTCTAGTTCCAAAGCCAAACTTGCACCTTCAGGAAGAAGAAGCAGTCGAGTTGAACTTGTGCGCTGGTACGAATCAGAAAAGCTAACGTCTTCAATGATAAGAGCACGCCTATTCATTGGACATAGTTCTCTAACTGCAACCAGCGCCGCCGATTTTGCCTCTATCATCTCTGTCCGCGAATCATCAGACATCTTTGCAATGTATCTAGTTATCTTTTCCTTAGTATCGGCACTCCAGCGACTACGGTCGACAACTTGAAATAGTCCATTAGCGTCATCGCCAGCAGGTGCATTGCTTGAAGAGCAACACCCACAGAGACAGAATATCACAATGCAGGACACAAACCTAACAAGCGGATTGCATGGCGCAACGAGTGTAGTCTGCTCAACAATATGCTTCATTTTCCGTTATTCCTTCTAACTGCATTTTGCGAAGTTAGATTATATTCGCACTCCTTTTCCAAAGCATAATATGGGTCAGATCTGCATATCGCATTCCAGCAGTACCTATACAGATTCACATCTCCCACCGCGAACCCGATCGGATCCGGCTGCACCCAGCGGCCGAGAATCGGGGAGTAGGCCCGGTTCCGGTAATCGTAGAGGCCGAGGTCGGAGAG
>CAYXFW010000325.1:3191-4246 GCA_964464305.1 uncultured Verrucomicrobiota bacterium | reverse complement strand
ATCGTGTCGACGTGGTCGCGCAGGTCGTCGTACGTGTAGTGGTGGATCGGGTGTTCCAACCTCCGGACCCGCCCGTGGACGACGATATGGTCGTGCGGCTCGCGCCCCTCGGCGCGACCGATCTCGCGGCGGAACAGGCGGAGCTTCACATCCGGGTACCACTCGCCGTGGCAGATCCACCGGCCGAGGTAATGGACCTGCCGCGGAAAGAGGTAGCCGGCGTACTCGTTGCCGTCGCCTTCCAGCGCGGCGAGAATTTCGTCGCGCAACTCGGGCGAGACCTCCTCGTCGGCGTCGAGCACAAGGACCCAGGCATGCGAGGCCAGCCCGATGGCGAAGTTCTTCTGCCCGATGTAGCCGAGCCATTCGTGTTGGACGACGCGTTGCGTGTAGCGCCGGCAGATCTCGACCGTGCGGTCCTGGCTGAAGCTGTCGACGACCACGATCTCGTCGCACCAGCGCAGGCTTTCGAGGCACCGCGCGATGTTGCGCTCCTCGTTGCCCGCCGTGACGCACGCGCTGATCAGGGGGCGCATGATCGACCGCCCCCCGGTGCGCCGCCGCACGCCAGCCGCCGCACACATCGGTCCATCACCTCGTCGACGGTCACGGCGGCCAGCCTGCGGACCGCATCCCCGTCCTCGCGGCCGATGTCGCGCGACCGCGCCCCGGGAGCCTGGACGACATCGCACAACGGGCCGAGCGGACCGGTGCGGCCGGGGTCCGTCCGGCCGAATACCGCCACCACCGGCGTGCCCGCCGCCGCCGCGAGATGCATGCCGCCGCTGTCGTTCGAGACGGCAAGCGCGCAGTCCGCGAGGACGGCCGCCCACTGGGGGATGTCCGTCCGCCCCGCAAGGCTCAGGCCCCGGCCCCCCGCCGCGGCGGCGATGGCCGCCGCGGCGGCCGCCTCCGCCGGCGAGCCGAGCGCGATGACCGCGCAACCGTGATCCGTCGCGAGCCGCCGCGCCGTTTCCGCAAACCTCTCGACCGGCCAGCGCTTCGCGGGTCCGCGCGCCGCGCCGGGCATCACAGCCACGCGGGGACCGGCGGGC
>CAYXFW010000325.1:0-3181 GCA_964464305.1 uncultured Verrucomicrobiota bacterium | reverse complement strand
CAGACCGGCCAGCCACCGGGCCGCCGCGGCGGCGGCCTCCGGGGGGATCCGGAGGCGTGGCGGTTCCGGCGCGACCGCGGCGCCGGGACCGAGCAACAGGTCGAGATACTCGAACTGCTGGTGCGCGCGGTCCGGACCGGACCGGGACTGCACGACACGGACGCCGAGCAGGCCGCGCGCAAGGCCCGGCAGTCCGATCCGCTCCGGCGCGCCCGCCCACGCCGCGATCCATGCGGCGCGGAACGAATGGGGCAGAATGTAGACACGGTCGAAATGGCGGGCCCGCAGTGCGAGGCCGGTTCGCACCGCGCCCAGCGATCCGGGCTCGATCGCAGCCACGTCGTCCGGGGCCGCATGCATCCGCCACAGGGGGGCCAGCGGCGGCTTGACGAGCATCGTCAGCCTCGCCGCCGGATTCAGGGCGCGCCAGGCCTGCACGGCAGGCATCGACATCACCGCGTCGCCGATCCAGTTCACGCCGACCATGAGGACGGCCGGCGCCGCAGCCGCGGGATCAGCGGAAGCAGATCCGGGCGATCCAGTCACGAAAGGCCTCCGATCCCGACAGCATCTCGATCTCCACGCGCAGGAAATAGACCGGCAGGTCCCGCCGTTCGATATGCGGCAGGCGCACGGCGTCCTTTTCCGTCGTGATCAACGCCTTCGCGCCGCGCGCGATCCCCTTGTTGATCGCCTCGATGAGCTCCTGCTGCGCATAGCGATGATGGTCCGCGTACCGTTTGTGGTACAGCACGCGCGCGCCGAGGCGGACCAGACTGTCCTCGAAACCCTTCGGCGCCGCGATGGCCGAGACCGCCGCGATATCGAGCCCCTGGAGAAACTCGAGGGGCTTCCGCTCGCGCGTGTAGACGTCCTGAAGGTACCGCGGGCAATGGCGGCACTCGGAGATCTCCGCGTCGGGATTGTGGCGGCGGAGCTGCGCCTTGAGGTCTGCCGCGCCGTCGCCGTTGGACTTGGTGATGAAGATGAATCCCGCCCGGCGGATGTTCCGCGCCGGTTCCCGCAGGATGCCTCGCGGCAGCAGGTGGCGGTTGCCGAAGGGATTCGTCCGGTCCACAAGCGCGATGTCCAGCCGGTGTTTCAGCCGCAGGTACTGGAAACCATCGTCCAGAATCAGCGTGTCGCAGCCGAGCTGCTGGATCGCATACCGCCCGCTCTTCACCCGGTCGCGCCCGACGATCACCGCGACATTCGGAAGGTTCGACGCCAGCATGAACGGCTCGTCCCCCCCGGTGGCCGAGTCGAGCAGCAGCCGGTGTCCGTCAGAAACGACAAGCGGCTCCTGCCTCCGACGCCGCCCGGTGAGCAGGTTCGACACGCGCCGCCCGAACGTCGGCTGGGTCTTCTTGTAACCCCGGCTCAGAATCGCCACCTTGCGACCCCGCCGCTGCAGCTCCCGCGCCAGCGTCTCCACCACCGGCGTCTTGCCTGTGCCTCCGACGGTCAGGTTTCCAACGCTAAGCACTTGGCATCCAAGCATATGGTTCCGAAGAATCCCATAGCGGAAGAACCAGAGCCGCAGCTGAACGCCGGCCTGGAAAAGCATCGAGAGGGCCCGGAGCCCCGCCCGCAGCGCCGCGGGACCGGCGCCGTTCCGGCGGCCTTCGATGACCGCCAGCGCGTAGCTTTCGAGTTTTTCCAGCCTGTTATGAGCCACCGGTGCACCTTGGGGCGACGGCCAAACCGGCCCGCCGCGCACGGCGCGGATGGTGCCAGCCCCCCGCCCTGCGGGCAAGAACCAATCCGGGGTGCCGCGAGATTGACATCGGCCCCCGGTTGCCCTAATCTCTCCCGTTCGCCCTTTCATGGCGGAGGACCGTACAATGAATACGACATATCTGGATCAGGCCAAGGCGCGCGTGCCGCACGTGCCCGTTCTGATCAACATGGTTTCCCGGCGCGTCCGGCAGTTGGTCAGCGGGCAGCGCCCGATGGTCAAGCCGGACAGTTTGAACATGGAAAAGATGGATCTCGCCCTGAAGGAGATCGCGGAAGGCAAGCTGACCGCCGAGATGCTCTTCACGGAAGACGATATCCGGCTGCGCAGTCGGTCGACCGCCGGCGCGATGTTCAGCCTGTAGCCGCCTGCGCGGCCTGCACGGGGCGCCCCGGGGAACCGGGGCGCCCCGTGTGTTGTCCCCCGACCCCGCACCGCGCTTGCCGCGGCCGGGCCAAAGGCGAATACTGACCACATGAGCGGCGCCAAATCAGAGTCCGACGGCCGGAAGGTCGCCGCCGAAAACCGCAAGGCCCGCCACGACTACACCGTGCTCGACACGATCGAGGCCGGCCTCGAGCTGCGCGGCACGGAGGTCAAGTCCCTGCGCGACGGCCAGTCCAGCCTCGCCGGCAGCTACGCCGTCGTCCAGAACGGCCAGGCCACCCTCCTCGATTTCCACATCGCCCCGTACAAGTGCGGCAACGTCCACAACCACGAGCCGAAACGCCCGCGCCGGCTGCTGCTGCACCGCAAGGAAATCGACCGCCTCTTCGGCCACGTCCAGGTCAGCGGCCAGACCCTCGTCCCCCTGCGCGTCTATTTCCGCCACGGCATCGCCAAGGTCGAGCTGGGCATCTGCCGCGGCAAACAGTTCGACGACCGCCGCGAAACGCTCCGTCGCAAGGAAGCCGACCGCGACGCCGAACGCGCCATCGCCTCCCGCACCCGCGGCCGCTAAGCCGGAACGATTCAGTTGGAATCCGGGCAAGGACGGGTACGGAACCTGAATCGTTCCGGAAGGGAAACGTGAAAAACTCCAAACTCAAAGACGCGAAGCGCACAAAGAGGGGCGCGGACGGAATCACAGGTCGGACGGGACGGCCCTGCTCTCTGAGCCATGTTCTGCAAGACGTCTCGGCGTCCTCAGGGCCTGCTCATAATCCTGTCTTCTTATGAACGGCCAAACCTCAACGTCCCCCGCATTCCGCCATTCTTGATCCTCAGCTGCCTCCGCTTCGCAGATCTCTCTCATCGCGCGGCCCGATGAGAGCCAATTCCTCAGCCAGAGAAACCACGGCCGGCCCTTTGGATTCCATCCCGGCCATTCGTATTCCAGCTCCGAATCCAGAAAGAGAATGCACCGTTCATACGTCGCTCGTGTGTCCGCGTTCACGCGACGGGCGCCGACGGCGCGGAATTTGGGAATGTCAGAGTACGTCA
>CAYXFW010000324.1:0-4249 GCA_964464305.1 uncultured Verrucomicrobiota bacterium | reverse complement strand
CGAAGAGAGGCAACGTCGCAAATCTCGGGCGGCGTAAGCCGTACCGAGCATTTGTTGGTTCGCATGTTCCTATTTGAACGTTACTACTTTTTCGGTGCTGGCAACTCCTTCGCTGAGGGCAGATGGGCGGTAGATCACCGTGACACGATAGCTGCTTCCTTCCGTTAGTTTGTGGGCAAATAGTCCGGTGCCCGTGAGAAAGGGAAGCGTCAGGCCTTTTTCTTGGGCGCACTCAGTCCACTGGGTGTCAGTGTATTCAAATGTCCCGCCCGGCTTCACAACAATGTCTTGGCGCATCGGATCAACTTTGGCAACACCCTCGGGTTTCATCACGTTGCCGTGGTCATCCATCACGACGAAGGCAATCGCTTGACGGTTGCCAGGATGTTGGATCTTGAGTTCCTGACCTGAAAGGTTCTTGATCGTGATCACAGCCGCGTGACGGTTTGTCCCCTGGCCAAGACTCCAATCTACACTCACCGTAGGGCCATCTGCCCGTGCCGATGCTCCGGCGGACAGAAGGAACACGGCAAACACAGGGAGCATCAATCTCATGTCTTCATTTCTCCTCATGCGAACGCTCAGGGTGTGGGCTTCGACGACCGCGCAGCGGGCGGTGAATACCCACCACCCTGTGGTTCGGAGTTCTTCTCTCCTTTGAACGTCGTTCTTTCCACAAGTTGTTTGGCCTGGTCGAGCGTCAACGGACCGATGCCTTCTTCCGCTCTCCTGAACTGGAACGAGTAAGCCCTGCTCACGACTTCAACCCCCTTCTCCTGTTCGATGGGGAACATGAGCCAGCCGCAGTAACTCCCTTGACCGTGCATGCCCTGGCTCATCTGAATCTGGTTTTTCGGATCACCCCAGTGGTCATGTCCCTGGGAGAAGACGAAATACTGTTTCCCCTGTTCCGGTTTGCCCAATGAGGTCTCGACCGGGAACGACAGGTTGTTCGTGTGGAGTTGACCCCGCAACTCAGACTGCACCTTGAGCAACACAGTGGCACCGTCAAACCCGGAGACCTCCGCAATACAGACGAACTTGGCACGCGCAAGAAGCTCATCCAACGGGTATGCCGGGGCTGCGAGTACCGGCCCGGCAACCAGTGAGCCAAGGACTATCCCGAGAATTGTCTTCATCTTCTCGCCTCCGAACGCTGCCTTGACCCTCAAAATGGACCGCGTCCGCGCGGTTCATTTTGTAGCGGTCGAAGGCGTGGTTGGGCCTTTCCTCCTGAGGATCAAGTTACCGTTCCTGTCGATCATGTACTCGAGTCCGGTCTGACTGCAGACAATCTCGACAAGCGCGAAAAATGGGATGTCTTTCCCAATGATCGTAATCAATGGGATAGGGTCGTTCGTGGGGGAGGCCGAGAAATCGAACTCCGGTGGGGGGCCGTCGCTAGGCCGCGCCAGTGTGTGCGCGACGCTGACCGCCACTCTCTCCGGCGCCGACGGCTCTGGACGGGCAGCGTCCGCAAGGAACGCTGCTACATCGGTGATACAAGCCTGCCGGAGATCGACCTCAGGTATGACGATATCGGCGAGGCGTTCACGCGTCGCACGCTGCGCCGGGGTCGCACACCCAGCGAGTAGACAGGCAACCAGGATCAACGCTGTGAAGTTCAGTCTCATGTTCTGGCCCAACGTTACGGCTGTGCGGCGCGCGGTAGCGCGTACGCACAAGCCGATGGTTGAACTAAGCCGCTGCGCGGCAGGGGCGGGGCGGCGGTTGATCTCTCCTGCACGATCCTCCGGCGGGGCGGATGGTTGACGTTGTGGCCGCCTCGCTGGGTGGGGATGGTACGCCTCCGGGATGCGGGCGATCAAGCACGCATCCGTCAACCCGAGAGGTGTCCGATGAGTGCACAGTCCGTTCCCGCTGTGACCGTTCCCTCGCTGCGCGAGAGGTTTGTGGGCGACATGCAACTGGCCGGATTTGCCGACCGGACGCAGCGAAGCTACGTGAGACATCTGCGGCAGGTGCAGGACCACTTCGGCCGCAGCCCGGCGGCACTGGGCGAGGAAGAGATCCGCGCCTATCTGCTCTGGGCGGTCAACGAGCGGAAGTGGGCGCGCAAGACGCTGACCATCGCGCTGTGTGCGATCAAGTTCTTCTGGGAGCGCACGCTGAAGCGTCCGTGGATGCTCGCCAAGGTCTTCCGGCCGGCGCTCAACCACACGTTGCCGGTCGTTCTCTCCGTCGAGGAGGTCGCGCAGATTCTCGCCCACGTGCCTCTGTTGCGTTACCGGTCGATTCTGATGCTGATCTACAGCTGCGGTCTCCGGCTGGGCGAAGCCATCCGGCTGGAGGTCCGCGATGTGGACCGCGAGCGGAAGCTGCTGCATATCCGCCATCCGAAGGGCCGGAAGGACCGCTTCGTGCCGGTCCCGGACCGGGCGCTGGACCTGCTGCGCGATTACTACCGTACCCACCGCAACCCGACGTGGCTCTTTCCCCGCCCCGGCCGCGGCCGCGGGTCCGAGCGGCTCTGGGCGACGGTACCCTGGAACCTCAACCCGATGCACCGGGCGACAGTGCCCGTGACCCTCGGTCCCGTACAGATGGCCTTCCGCAAGGCGCTGAAGGCCTCCGGCATCGCCAAGGCCGCCCACGTCCACACCCTGCGCCACTCGTACGCGACGCACCTGCTCGAACAGGGCGTGAACCTCCGGCTGATCCAGGTCTACCTCGGCCACGCCTCGCCGGTGACCACCGCCGTCTATACGCACCTGACCGAGCAGGCCCGCGCGGCCGTGCGCGAGCCGCTGGAGCGGATCATGCGACGCATGGATCCGCCCGCCCGGACCTGAGATGGTCCCGCTGGCGGAGATCTTCCGCCGGCAGGGGGACGCCTACCGGGCGAGGTTCGCCGCCCGGATGAGCCGCGATCAACTCCGCGCCATGCGCGCCATCGAGCGCTGTCGCACAAAGGCCCTCGGCGGCTCGCTCTGGTCCTGTCCCCACTGCGGGCGGAAGCGCTACAGCTACCACTCCTGCCGCAATCGCCACTGCCCCTCGTGCGGCCACGAGGAGGCCGCGGCGTGGCAGGAGCGGCAGGAGCGCCTGCTCGTGCCGGCCGCCTACCACCTGGTCACCTGCACGGTGCCCGAGCCGCTGCGCGCGGTCGTCCGCTCGCACCCACGGGAGTGCCTGCCGCTCCTGATGCGCGCCTCGGCGCAGGCGCTTCTCAAGCTCGCGGGGGACCGACGGCATGTCGGCGGCGTACCGGGGATCACCGCCATCCTGCACACGTGGTCCCGGGCGCTGATCTACCACCCGCACGTCCATCTGCTGGTAACCGGCGGCGGATTGGACGGCTCGGGCACATGGCACGCCGCCCGGCCGGGGTTCCTCGTCCCGGTCCGGGCGCTCTCGCCGATCGTGCGCGCCAAGGTCCGCGACGGCCTGCGGGGCAAGCATCCGGAGATCTTCGCCACGGTGCCGCCGTCGGTGTGGACGACGCCGTGGGTGGTTCATTCGAAGCCGGTGGGCTCGGGACGCCCGGCGCTGGTCTATCTCTCCCGCTACGTCTACCGCGTCGCGCTCTCGAACCGGAACATCCTCCGGCTGGAGAACGGCCTCGTGACGTTCCGATGGCGGGACTCGCAGTCCGGCCGCTGGCGCCGCATGACCGTTCCGGCGGAGGAGTTCATCCGGCGGTTCCTCCAGCATGTCCTGCCATCCCGGCTCGTAAAGGTTCGCCACTTCGGCCTGCACCATCCGGCGAACCGCCACAGGCTGGACCTCGCCCGCGCTCGAATCGCCGAGGCCACGGGCCTCCCGGTCTCGCCCCGCCCGGCACCCGTCGTCCGTAGGCGACAGCCCCAGCGATGCCCCGACTGCGGCACCGTCCTGGCACTCCAGGGCCTCCGCCGACCGGGCCTCCCGTTCCTTCCCTGCGCCTCCGCCCGGGGCCCGCCGCCTCCCGCATGACGCCCTCGCTCCAGCCGCCCCCCGCCGTTCCGCTGTCCCAGACTGCGGCCACGCAGAGGTCTGGACCCAGCCACCCTGCGCACCGTGTACGGGCTCTCCGCCAGCACGAGAACCGCGGTCCCGATCTCGTCCGCGCAACCGTTCCGGCGCGCACTGGGGGCATGTACCCCGCAACGCCCGCCCCAGCCCGGCCCCGCGCCGCGTAGAATCCCCTAACGAAAACGCCCGCCATCCCGGCGAGCGCGCAGCAGGCTCAGTTCAACACAGGACTTCACGGCTCGCTACCGCGATCCGTGAGAGTCCTTAGTTTGTT
>CAYXFW010000323.1:0-4251 GCA_964464305.1 uncultured Verrucomicrobiota bacterium | reverse complement strand
ATGCTCGCGGAACGGCTCCTGCCCGCCATCGGAGGGCCGAAACCGGACGGAGCGAATCCGTGAGGTCGTTCCTGTTCTGGGCGGGCGTCGTCCTGGCCGTCGACGCGCTCGTCGGCCTCGTGGGACTCAACGTCTGGCGCCGGGCCATTCCGAACATTCCCATCGGTCGCATCGCGGTCGTCGAAGCCTTCCTCGCTGCCTGTCTTCTCGCCGCCTATTTCCTCATGGCTCAGGGATAGATGCGTCCCATCAGCCGCGGGAAGGGGATGGCCTCGCGGATGTGGCGCAGGCCGCAGATCCACGCGATCGTCCGCTCCAGCCCGAGTCCGAAGCCGCCGTGCGGAACGGTTCCGTGGCGGCGCAGGTCGAGATACCACTCGTATGGGGCCGGGTCCAGGTTGTCCTCGCGCATGCGCTCCTGCAGCACCTCGAGCCGGTCCTCGCGCTGGCTGCCACCGATGATCTCGCCGTAGCCCTCGGGCGCGAGCACGTCGAGGTTGAGCACCACGCGGGGGTCCTCCGGATCGATCTTCATGTAAAAGGCCTTCACGCCGCGGGGGTAGCGCGACACCACGACCGGGCGGTCGTGCAGCCGGGTGAGGATCGTCTCCTCGTCGCCGCCGAGATCGTGTCCCCACGTGAAGTTCTTCGCGCCCTCGATGTGCCCCGGCCGGTTCTCGAGATCCTGACCCAGGTCCTTCAGCGTCTCGCGCAACGCGGCGATTTCCTTGCCCAGCTTCTCCTGCTGCCAGCCCTTTTTCGCGGCCGCGAGCTGCGCCTCGAGATCGACCAGACGCGTCTGGCCTTCGGCAAGGCGGCGGCGGTCGGCCTCGAGCTCCTCCATCAGCCGCGCGTGCGTCGCCGGGGCCTTGAGCGTCTCCACCGCCTCCGTATACGTCATCCGCGGGAACGGCGGCACGATGCGCTCCAGCGCCGCCACGTCGCGCTCGAGCACGGCCAGATCCGCGCGATGCTCCGCGAGCACGTCCGCGACCAGCCGGCAGATCAGGTCCTCCGCCAGCTGCACCACCTCCGGGAACTCCGCCCAGGCCACCTCGGGCTCGAGCATCCAGAACTCGGTCAGGTGACGGCGGGTCTTGGACTTCTCCGCGCGGAAGGTCGGGCCGAAACAATAGACGCGCCCCAGCGCCATCGCGGCGGCCTCGACGTACAACTGCCCCGTCTGGGCCAGGAAGACCTTCTCGCCGAAGTAGTCGACCGGAAAAAGCGTGCCCGCACCCTCGGCCGCGCCGGGGGTCAGGATCGGCGTGTCGATGCGGATAAACCCGCGGCCCGCGAAGAAATCCTGGATCGAGCGGATCATCCGGTCGCGAATGCGCAGGATCGCGCACTGGCGCGCCGCCCGCAGCCAGAGATGCCGGTGCGTCATCAGGAAGTCGATCCCGTGCTCCTTGCGGGCGATCGGGTAGTCCGCCACGTTCTGCACTACGTCCAGCCCCGTGACGGCAAGCTCCGCGCCGCCCTGGGCCCGTTCGTCGAGCCGGACCGTCCCCCGCACGCGGAGCGACGACTCCTGCCCGAGATCCGCCGACGCCGCGAATGCCTCCGCCTGCGCGGCCTCGACGACGCATTGGACCAGTCCCGTTCCGTCGCGGACCAGCAGGAACGCGATCTTCCCGCTGCTGCGCCGCCCGTGCAGCCAGCCGCGGACCTCGACCTCGCGCCCGCCATGGGCCTTGAGGTCACGAATGAATACGACATCGCTCATCGGCTCGCTCCCGTTTCGTGCTGCGTCCCGCACTTATACCAGCCCCCGACGGGGAAGAAAGCACGAAACCGGAATCCCGAAGCACGAAACAAATTCGAAATCCCAAGCGGAAAGCACGAAACGGCCGTCCGGTTTCGGATTTGCCTCATTTCCCCGTTTAGTGCTTGTTTCGGATTTCGGAATTAGGATTTCGCGCTTCCCCTTCCCGCCGCCGGGCTGCGACCTGCGGCGCTGCGGCATCCGCCAACGCCCCAAGCGCCCGCAACCGCACAAGGGCAGCTTCCGGAGGTTGCGTAGGTACCACTGCGCCGCCATTACGGAAGTCTCATGCTGCTTGCACCGCACGCTCGGTCGGGTGTATACGACCGCCAAGATCGTGAAAGGACGCGCGGGCGGAAGGAAATCGTGAATCGCGGAGCGCTCCGGAAGCAAAGTAGGCAGAAGACAACTGTTGGCCAGACAGAGAAATGAAGACACAGCCGCGGATCGCATTATGGGGACTCGTTGTCTATATCGGTAGCTGGATCGTCTTCTTCGTCGTCCTGAACAACTCACAGGCACGATGGTCCTTCTTTGCTTATAATGCCTGGGTGCTAGCGAAGTTCGCCTTCCCATCCGGCTTGGTATTCCTCATGATCGGAGCGTCATTCTTACCCCGTGAGCGAGGTGGACAACACCGAGGACTCTGGCTTATGTGGGGAGTCTTGACGCTTCCGATGCTCGCATACATATCATACGATGCGTGGCAGTTTTACATCATCCAGAACGATGCTCCGATGGGAATCATCCCAGACGCGAACGCGATTTTCTGCGTTATACTCGCAACCGCGACATATTGGATTCTGAGAATTGCATGGTGGGTTGCACGGGGACTAAAAAAGCAATTTGCTAACAAGATGGTTGAGGGTACCGCTCACTCGAGTGCGGGTTCACCGTCCCCTCACGCCGGGCGTTCGACGAGAGGAGATGGCTGATATGAAAATGCGACGGGTTGGGGCGGCGTGCGTTCTGTTCATGATCGCGGCGTTCGCAGATGCGCAGGAAATACGAATGACGGAGTTCGATTCCAGCGGGTCCATGGCATGGTCCAACTCATTCTGGAATACGACGTGCTGTGTCGAACGCGCACACACCCTGGGCTCCCCGGGCTCGACCTCCTGGACCAACGTGACAGCACTGTGCGTTACGAGCGCTGTCTCCCGTGCGACCGTCCCGGCCCTTTCCTTCTCCCAGTCGTTCTATCGCGTGACGTACGCCTCGACGGCTCTATCCGGTCTTGTCGGCTACTGGCCGCTGGATGGAGATGCGAACGATCGCAGTGTCAACCTGAACCACGGCGTGCTCAACGGCACGAGCTTCACAACCAATCGCCTGGGGAGCACGGACAGCGCCTGCTTCTTCGACGGTTCAGGAACCTATGTCGGCATTCCGGATTCCAGCACTCTCGACGTGACCAACATGACGTTGGCGTTCTGGTTTCGCCTGGATTCCTCCACCACGGCCAGGGAACTTGTAAACAAGATGGGGGGTGAGGGAACGCAGACTCTGTCCTTCGGGTCCGAACATAGCGGCGGTGACGGCAGGATCTATTTCCGAATATGCACCGGCGGAACAATCGGGACCCTGACCGATCTGCCCTCGGCAACCGTGATCGCGATGGGCCTGTGGTATCATTTCCTCGGCACCTACGACGGGGCGGAGATGAAGATCTACATCAATGGGGTTCATGAGAACTCCACTCCGAAGACGGGTGCCATCTTCAATTCTGCAGAGGAAATCAAGATCGGCCGATACGGATACTTCGCCGGATGGGTGTTCCACGGAGCCATCGACAACGTGGCCATTTGGAATCGCGCTCTGTCGTCGAACGAAGTGAGCGAAGTCTACGGTGCGGGCACATTCTGAGACAGCACCCTGTCAGAACCAGCTTCCCGCCGCCCCGACGGGAACCACTGATGAACACTGATAAGCACTGATCGGAGCGGAGATCCAAGAGCGGAGCCCCGTCTTCTCCCACGAAAGCGCTTGAAGTCGCGCGGAACTGGGCGCAGCATTCCTTCTGAGGCGAACCCATGGAGGCCTGAGAAACGAGATCCACCCGGTGCGACGTCGCGAAGTGCAACGGGGCGTAGAGTATACATTCGCGAAACCATCCAAACAGGGGGAGTTGAGCGATGAACGGGAATGCGTTGAAGGCGAGTCTGGCGGTGTTGGTGGTGACGGCGGGCTTGGCGGCCGCGCAGGATATGGGGATCAGTGCATTCCCCAAGGCCGGCGCCATGGCGTGGACCAACACGCCCGCCAACCATGTGTGCTTTGTGGAGAAAGCCGCGACGCTTCCCGGCGCCACTTGGTCCAATGTGGCTCTGGGGCTGACGACTCGAGAATGCGCTGTCACTCTTACGGAGACGAGCACCTTTTACCGGATCTGCGCGCGTGCAGCCGCGAATATCGTGCACTATCCGCTAACGAACGACGCCAACGATGCGTTGGGCATCCACGCGCCCATGACTCTGGTGAAC
>CAYXFW010000322.1:0-4269 GCA_964464305.1 uncultured Verrucomicrobiota bacterium | reverse complement strand
CGGGGCGTGGGCGCCGGCAGCGTGGCGCATCCGGCGGCGAGCAGAAGGGCGGCAAGGACTGCGAAACGAGCGAATTCCGTCATGGTGCGTCTCCTTTATCGGAAGATGACATACAGCGCGATCATCAGGACAAACACCAGTGCCGACAGCACCCTGTAGTTGGCGAGGCCGGGCCAACCCGGGGACCGCAGACACTCCGCGGGGTGTTCCCAGTACAGCCGCTGCGGGTCCTCGTGCGCGGCCTTCGGCAGGGCAAACGTCAGCGCAACCTGGAGGGCCACGCAGGCGACGAAAAGGTAGAACGTCATCATCATGAACGGTGTCGCGTAGAAGAATGGCGGAATCCATGCGAACGCGTCCGGGTTCCAGGTGTGAAGCGTCTTGAGGGCAAACAGCAGGGCGCCCAACGCGGACCCGATCCACATTGTGCCGGCGGCGCTGCGGGCCGAGGCCCGCTTCCAGAACACCCCGAGGAGAAAGACGCACGTGATGGGCGGGGCGATGTGGGCGATGATATCGTTGATCGCCGCGAAGATGCTCTGGTAGCGGTCCAGCAGCGGCACCATGGCGATTCCGAGCACGAAGGCAAAGAACGTCGCCGTACGCCCGACGACCACGAGCCGGCGGTCGGAGGTGTCCGGCCGGAAGCGCTTCCACAGGTCGTAGCTGAACAGCGTGGAGATCGAGTTGGCGGCGCTGGCCAGGTTGCCCATGAGCGAGGCCATCAGGGCCGCCGCCATCACCCCGAGAAGGCCGGTGGGAAGAAGCGACTGGATCATGATGCCGTAGACTTCCTTGCTGTCCGCCACGGCCACACCGGGCAGGCTCCCCTGCTTGAGGATCGCGTAGAACAACAGGCCCGGGAGCACGAAGATGAACAGCGGAAGAACCTTGATCGCCGCACAGAAGAGCGGCCCGGTGCGCGCGTGGTTCTCGTCCCGGGCCCCCAGCACGCGCTGCACGATGGTCTGGTCCGCGCACCAGTACCAGATGCCGAGCACGGGGTAGCCGAGAAGGATGGCGTACCACGGAAACTCCTTCTCCACCGCGGGCGACCGCATGACGGAAAGCCGGACCGTCTCATCCGCCGCGCGCAGGGTCTCGACCAGCCCGTCCCACCCCCCCGCCTTTGCATAGGCGAACGCCGTGATGATTGCAGCCCCGGCGATGAGAACGACCGCCTGGATGGTCTCGGTCATGACGACCGCCGCGAGCCCTCCGACCACCGTGTAGACCGCGGTGAGGCCGCACATCAGAAACACGCACGTCCACTTCTCGATCCCGAAGACGCCGTGGAGCACCACCCAGCCTGCCGCCAGCGGGAACGCGATGTGGAAGATGACCGCGGCGGCCATCGAGACCACCGCCAGCCAGTCGCGGCAGGCCCGGTTGTATCGCTTTTCCAGGAAGTCCGGCAACGTGGCCACCTTCGCGCGCATGTAGAACGGCACAAAGACCAGCGCGAGCAGGATGAGCATGAACGCCGCCATCCACTCGAAATTGCCCATGAGCAGCCCGTTGTCGTACCCCGCCTGGGCCAGGCTCACCAGGTGCAGGCACGAGATGTTCGTGGCGAAAAGGGCCATGCCGATCGACGGCCATCGCAGCGAGTGGGCGGCGAGGAAATAGCGGTTTGCCCCGCCCTCCTTCCGCTTCCGAAGACCGGCGTAGCAGCCGATCCCGACGATGCCGGCCAGATACAGGACGATGACGGCGATATCCAGCGGGGAGATCCGCGTCGGTGTCATGGCTCGCGAGAATAGACCCCCCGCCGCCCGTCGTCGAGGGCCAGCGCGAATCATCAGCGAAGCCGGGGAAATGGCGCCCCAGGGTTGGCAAACCGTCGTTGCGCTTTCACCTGTTGAATCTCGGGGCCCTTCGCGTCCTGGAGGGGCGAGCTACCGCGAGCCCGGGGGATGCGCTTCGGAGCGCTTGCTTTCCGGCCTCGCATAACTCGGCCCTCCATCAACCCCGCGCCCGCCCAAGCATGGACCATTGCAGGCGCACCGGGATCATGGCTGCGGGCTCCCGCCTCATCCCCATCCCGTTCATCCTGTAATCCTGTCCGTTCTTCTCTCCTCTCCTCTCCTATCCTCTCTCCGCGTTCTCTTTCCTTGTGTTGTCCCGTTTGGTCTCCTCTGCGTTCTCCGCGTCTCCGTGTGAATCCGTATGCACTGTGCAGACGGAGGAATTCGGCTTCGCTAAGGATTCGGGGGCGCCAGCGCGTCCCGGGGTTCCCGCTTGACTGCGCGGATGGGGCTCCGGCATGTTTGCCCGCCATGAGTGGGATGCTTCGTCGGGAAGTCGTCGAACTGGCTCTCGCCGGACGGGAGGTTCCCTACACGCCCTGGAGTTTCGGTTTCACCCGGGAGCCTCTGGAGCAACTGCGCCGTCACCTCGCCACGGAGGATCTCGACACCGCCCTCGCGAATCATCTCTTCGTGGCCGGCGATCCGGCCGGCTTCTTCGCCCCGGCCGGGGAAAACCGCGTCGTGGACGCCTTCGGGGTCGTGTGGGACCGGAGCGTCGACAAGGACATCGGCATGGTCCAGGGCACGCGGCTGCCTGCGCCGACCCTGCGCGGGTATTCGTTCCCCGACCCCGACGATCCGATCTTCTGGGACGGGGTGGCCGCCCGACTTGCCCTGCCGGTCGCGCGGAAGTCCTTCCGGGTCTATCCGATCGGCTTCTCCCTCTACGAACGGGCCTGGACGCTTCGCGGGATGGAGAATCTCATGATGGACTTTCTCGACCACCCGGAGTTCGTCGCGGAACTGCTTTCCTCCATCGCAACCTTCAATGTCGAACTCGTGCGCCGGGCCGTGAAGTTGGACATCGACGCCGTCTACTTTGGCGACGACTGGGGGCAGCAGATCGGCCTGCAGATGGGGCCCGAGGCCTGGCGGACGTTTCTCAAGCCGCAGTTGCGGCGCATGTATGCCGCGGTACGCAACGCGGGAAGGAAGGTCTTCATCCATTCCTGCGGGGATGTGGACGAGATCTTCGACGACCTGATCGAAATCGGCGTGGACTGCTTCAATCCGTTTCAGCCCGAGGTCATGGATGTCGGCGGCCTTCTGGACCGGTATCACGGCCGGTTGGCGTTTCACGGCGGGCTCTCCACCCAGCGCACGCTGCCGGAAGGCACGGTCGACGACGTCCTGCGGGAGAGCCGCGGCCTTCTCGCGCGGGGTCTCAAGGGCGGCTACATCTTCTCGCCCGCCCATGCGGTGGAGGGGGACGTGCCGCTCCGGAACATCCTGGCGTTCGTCGAGGCCGCCCGGGAGCAGCCCGGATTCCGTTCCCGCGGCTGAATCCATCCGCCGGGGGCGCCGGGCGGTCCATCTTGTTCCTGGTCCGTCCCTTACTCTTACTCGTACTCTTACTCTCCTCCTGATCGACGCTCGGACAGAGGGTGGAGAGAGCAAGAGTAAGAGTACGAGTATGAGTAAGAGGGGGCACCTTGAAAACCGATTCCGCTACCGACCCCGATCATGGGGCAACCCCATAATTCAAATTGCTGCCCTACCCGCGCAGACCCTTGACAACCTTGTCGGTGGCCTTCGCGGCCGTCTGCTTGATCCTGCCAATGGCCTGATCCGTCTTGCCCCTGCTGCGAAGCTTGTCGTTGCCCGCCAGGACACCCGCCGCTTCCTTGATGCGACCCTTCACGATGTCACTCTTTCCGCTCATGTCATCGGTCCTTTCTTGAGTCCCGGCACCGCCGCCGGGCCGGCGCATCTGCGCACCGCCCGGCCTGGCAATGCCTGTTTTCCGCTATCGGGTCATGGGAACTTCGACGGTCATCTCGTTGTTCACATCGGTCACACCCGGGATGTCGGAGACCAGCTTGGTGACCAGGGACTTCTCGGCCGCATTCTTGGCCACGCCGGTCAATGTGACCCGGCCATTCCGCGTCTCGACCTTGGTCTTGATCGAGCTGGTCGAGTGATGGGTGAACAGCGCGGTCTTCACCTGGGCCGTGACGGAGGCGTCATCGATTTTCTCGCCCTCGGTGCGTTCCACCTTCGTCGGCGTTGCGGCCAGCGTCATCTCGTTCTTCACTTCCTTGACGTTCTCGATGTTCTTGGCGTACTCGGTGGTCAGTTCCTTCTGGGCCAGGTTGGCAACCTGCCCCTTCAGCGTCACAACGCCGTCCTTCACTTCGACGATCGTGCCCACCGCATCGACGTTACGATGGAACAACAGCGCGAGTTTCACCTTCCGGCCGATCCATGTGTCCGCGTTGTCGGCGGCGACTTCCGCCTT